>DBFJSK010000001.1:0-5197 GCA_048403675.1 Tannerellaceae bacterium
GTCTTTGAACCGGTTAAGCAGGAGCGAGGTCAAAAGCACGATCACCGTAAAAGAATAAATCGCTCCCCGGTTGTAAATCCAAGCCGAAAACATCGCCGTGGGGTTGAGGAGTTCGAGGCCCACGTACAAAGCCCAGACGAGCGACAAGACCAGCAGCTTATTCTTGGCCCGATCCCAGGGATAGGCTTTCCCGGCTACGGTATTGAACAAGATACAGATGAAGGTAAACACCACCAGGCCGTCCAGCAACACGCTAAGTCCGTCGATCTGCGTATACTTCATCGTTACGTTCAGGAAATAATTCACCACAAAGATGGCGATAAACCCCCAGTAAGGACTAAGCAGGATGGCCAGGATAAAAAGCAGCACGAACGGAACCGCGATGACCGCCGCCGACAGGGCCATATCGGCCTGTCCCAAGGTACAGACCAACACCGCCAGCCCCGCTACCAAAAAGGTATAGGGAAGGAAACGATTCACATATTTTTTTATTCGAGCGATATTCATGCAGCTATTTTATTTTCCTACACCTTGTCGGCCGTGATGCCGAACTGGCTCAGGCGGAAAGTAAAGTTCTTGTAGGAAGAGAAGGGCGGCAACTGGCCGGTAAAGTCTTCCACAAATTCACGATCGGTTTGATTGAGCAACAGGTAAAGCGGTTTATCTTTAATCTGCCGCATAAAATGTTCGAGCAATTTCACATCGCTTGTTTTCCAAACCCGGCAAGCATCCGCTACCAGCAGATTAATCTGAGCTTCCTCCAGCAACGCCGTGGAAAGGTGCGTATCTTTCAAGGCCGGATGTTCCACGATCAGAATATCGGGTTCGGCTTCCCCCGCTTGGGGCCGGTACACATCATACAGGCTGTCGGCCTGGATAAAGGTCTTCGAGTTCGGCTCGTAATCGTCGGCATACGACACGATTTTCACCGTAAAGCCCATCTCTTCCCAATATTCTTGCAAATAGGCGGCGATAAAACTCTTTCCTTCCTCTCTTTCGAAACTCACCAGGTTGATAATCGACGTTTTTCCTTTCACCAGATAGGTGCTTAACTGATTGCAAACATAGGCGGCGGCAATTCGGTTGCACGCCTTGTTGTACCCTCTGTACCGCAGTTTCCCCTTGCCGGGAAAGAGGCCCAACACGGGCAGCTTCGTCAACCGGTGCGCCCGGACGGCGTCGCGCAGCGTACGGTCGAGCAATTCGATCAGCAGGAAGAAACCGGTAATGAAAATCAAGCTGCCGAAGAAAGCGGCCAATATCAACAGCATCCGTTTGCCGGGATTACTCATCAGCGGGAATGCCGGCGGGGTAATCACATTCAGCGAAGTGGTGCTCATTTCGATATTCTTCTGTTTGAGCCGCGCTTCATTGAGGGCACGTTGAAATTGCAGATACGAGTTTTCGGTGAGCGTGATTTCACGTTCCCTGCGTTTGAGGTTCGTACCTACCGGACTGAAAATATTATATTGTTCGTCGAGCGTCTCGCGGCGTTTTTTCATCACTTCCAGTTCCGCCTTGGCTTTTGTGTTACGGATCAGTTCCGTCAGCCATTGCTGCACGATGTCGTCTACCGCCACTCCTTCTTTCGAGATCTTCAACGAGTTCATATTCCCCGAAATTTTCTGGATGCGGCTCTCCGTATCTGCCAGTAACTTCCGGTAGCGGCTCAGCAGTTCGTTCTTTTCGGCCGTCGTGCCGGAGTTGAACGATTCGATTTCGGTGATTTTTCCGTTAATGACCGACAAATCGTCCAGCGCTTTGAGAAAATCGCTGTTCGAACGAAGCAGTTCCGCCCGGCCTTCCATCTGTTTGTCCAGCAGAGCCAACAGCGCCGACGAACTGTTGTAGTCGAGCATCATCTGTTCGAGCTTGATCTCGTACGAACTGTTCAGCCCCGCCACCGCCTTGGTTTGCTCCATATAGTTGATGATCTTGTTGCGCACGTTATATTCCGTCAGCGAATCTTCCATAGTATGGAGGTTCGAGGAAAGGATGGCGAGTTGTTCCTCGAAATATTTAATTACGTCGTTGGTGCTTTTGTACCGGATCTCCTCGTATTTCTTGAAAAGTTCGTCGCTCAGCAACTTCACCGTATGATGCGTCAGTCCCGGATCGTCGTTCGAATACTCGATCTCGATAATGTCGCTACTGCCCAAACGTTTGATCTGCGCCGCGCTCAGCGCCTTATAGCTGTAGTGGGGATGGTTCCAGTTGAGCAAGGCGTAGACGAAATTGTCGGGCGATTCGTCTTTATAAGCATTCAGGTTCCCGACCGTTTTATCGAGCGATTTCTTGTCCACCAGTTTGAGCACGTCTTCGGGCACCAATTCCAGCAGTTTGGCGTAATTGCGGGCGGTGATGTAGGTGTTGTCGGTTTCCTTGTCGCCATACATCAGGCTCATGGCCAGTAATTTGATGGATACGTTTTCGAGCGTGCTTTTGGCGCGTACCAGGTTGATGATGTTGTCGAAGGCATTGTTGACCGGGGTTGGCTGGCTGCCGTCGGTGATGGTGGCGCCGGAAACGATGCCGGTGAAGATGGTCGTACTTACCGTATACGATTTGGGCAGGAAGCGGGTGACGTAGATCACCAGTCCTGTTACTATCAACGCTCCGTATATCAACCAATAACGGATATGATAGAAAAAGCGGAAGATGTATTGTACAATGTCCATTAGTCGTTATTTGTCGTATTTGTTTTTTTATTGCTTTGGTCGAGTACTTTTACGTTGGTAAGCAATTCCAGCAAGGTTATCGCATTGTGTAATTGCACCTTACATTCCTGAAACGTCACCAGCGCGCCGGTACGCCGCGCCCTTTCGAGCGAAAGCGAGATCAGCGTGATTTGTCCGTTGATAAATTCGTTTTCCGAAATTTTCATCTGCGCGTTATACATGGCGGCCGATTCGGCCTTGGCTTTGATGGTAGCCAGTTGTTCCACTACTTTGTTGTAGGCGTCCAGAATTTTGAGTTTGCGGGTTTCCACTACTTCGTCGTACTCGTATTGAGCCTGGCGCATGATGGCTTTTTGTACGTTGAGTTGTTGTTTGCGTGTAAAGAGATCGCCGAGCGACACGGAGAAGCCCGCGCCGATATTATAGGTGTGTTGCGCTCGTCCGCTCCAGGCCTGGAATAGCGGCGTGTCGGTGTTCGATTGGTCGGTCAGGGCGCTGAATACGCCGTACGAATAGGAGCCGTTTACCCGGAAGTAATTCAGCCATTGGCGCTTGACGATGGTGTAAGCGGCCATTTTTTCGTCCATCGCCGCTTCCTGGCGTTTGATGGTGGCATTTTCGTAGGCGGCGTCGAGGAAGACCGAGAGGGGGGGAAGGTCGATGTTTTCCGTCTGGTCGAGCAGTTTCTGCAATTCGGAATCTACCACAATAGCCTCTACGGCTTCCCGGGCTTCGGCGTTGACGGTCGATAGGTCGCGGGCGCGTTGTTCGTCGGCTTCGGAAAGCTGCTTGAGCTGGCGCGCTTTTTCCCGGGCCGCTTCTTCCGCTTCGAGGGCGGCGTGTTCTTCTTCCGTTTTTATGAGTTCCTGTAACCGTTGCTGATGGTTTTTGGAAAACGTGTTCTCCTGCTGGGCGTATACCATCGAGGTGACGCCGACTGCCAAAACGAGTTGTATTATAAATGTACGCATAAAATTAAAGGCGTGTTAGAGCGTTTACGTTATACATCTTCCTGCTGGATAAAGGCCGTAAAGGTGCGGAAAATAATTTTCAAATCCAGCAGGAAAGAAAAATTATGGGCATATTTGATGTCGAGTTGCTTACGTTCTTCGGCCGACATTTTACCGCCGCATCCCCGTTTTTCAACTTGCCAAAGCCCGGTCAGACCCGCCGGCGCCATAAAGCGTTGGATGTATTCGTCGCTCGTGAGCAACTCGGCTTCGTAAAGAGGCAAAGGGCGATTGCCGACTACCGACATGTCGCCTTTGAGGATATTGAACAATTGAGGGAGTTCGTCGATACTGTATTTGCGTATGAAATGGCCGATACGGGTGACGCGCGGATCGTTTTCGAGTTTGAAGAAGGCGTTCGTGCGTTCCGTCCGTTTGGTCAGGAGGTAATCGGTTTCCGATGTACTGTGATTGTCGGAAAAAAGCACGATGTCGCTTGCGGGCGTCGCTGCCGCGGCGTCGTCGGGTTGCCGGCCGTCGCCGCCTTCGGCCGGCTGATCGGCCTGGTACTGGTTGTGTTTCTTGTATTCGGCCAAGCGCCGGTCGGCATCGGCGTACATGGAGCGGAATTTGTAAAAATCGAATATCTTGTAATTGCTGCCTACGCGTTTGGCTTTGTAAATGACGGTTCCTTTGCTTTCCAGCCGGATGGCCAAGGCTGTGAGGATGAGCACGGGCGAAAGGCAAAGAATGGCGCCTGCGGAGGCCAGTAGGTCGAACAAACGTTTCCACAGGGGGAGTTTGAAAAGCGCCATGTCGCAATCCGACGTGCTCTTGCCGTGGCGCGTCTTGTTTTGCAGGGTGGAGGCGAAGGTGAGGATTTTATCTACCTCTTCCCGGCGGCTGTTGGGGGTAATCATACAGTCGATGCCGGCTCTGAGGTAGGGCACCTTCGCTTCTTTTTTGAGCGGTTCGCCCAGCAGCACGATGAAGAGTTCCGGATAGGCGGTATGGAGCTGGGTGATTTTGGGGATGTCTTTTTCTTCGTCTATTTTTTCGAAGAATACACAAAAATCGGTCAACGCTTTTTTTTGCCGTGTGGCTTGGGAAAGCAGGTTGTTGATTTGAAGGTGATTCGTGCAAATCGAAATGTCTTTTTGCAGTAATTCTTTCAGCCAATCGGCCTTTTGCGTATTATTTCCGAAAAAAATATACTTCATGTTTACCTTAGTATTCGTTTGATGCGCACCCGCAATTCTTCCGGGTTGAACGGCTTGAGGATAAAATCTTCCGCACCTTCTTCGAAGAGGCGTATCCTGCTGGCGCTGCTTTCCACGCTCGATAGGATCAATACAGGGATATCGCTGAAAAGTTCGTTGGCTTTCAGATAGAGCAAAAATTCTTCCCCGCTCATTTCGGGCATATTCAGATCCGAAATAATGATGTCGGGCATGTGGCCCTCCGTCAGCCAATGTATCGCCTTGATGGGATTTTCTACATAATGTATGTCGTACCCCGACAGATACAGCATGATAATCTTGGCGATCTCCGGTTTGTCGTCTACTAAAA
>DBFJSK010000002.1:0-7072 GCA_048403675.1 Tannerellaceae bacterium
TTCTTCCTTACTGATTCTATGGACAGGCGACGGGTCGGCCTATCAGGTAGCCCAAAAACAACCCATGAAACTGGCGGCTATGGAAGGACTGTATGAAGGAGGCAACGGCGTAGGCCTTGTCGGCATCGGGGTGCTGAATCCCGACAAGACGAGTTACAACGACCAGGCAAACCCGTTTATCTTCCGGATCGCTTTCCCCAAATTGCTTTCTTTCCTGGCCGAACGGCATGCCGATGCGTATGTGCCGGGAATCGTGAACCTGATTGAAGGCGGTTACACCACGCACGACGGCACCCCGGCGCTTTCGGCCGAAGAAAAGATGGCCAAAGGCAAAGCTGCCATCAAAGCGCTGGCCGATTACCGGAAAGCGAAAAAAGAAAAGGATGAAACGGCGGCCGAACAATACCGCGCTACGTTGAATGAGAATTATCCTTATTTCGGCTACGGCTACATCAAAGATCCCGCCGAATTGATTCCGCATGTAGGCCTTACTTTCTATTCGTTCCGCCTGATGGTTATTCTGGGAGGCTTCTTTATTTTATTATTCATCGTCACGTTGATCTGGGATAAAAAAGGCAAGATTGAAAACGCCCGTTGGCTGCAAAAAGTTTGCCTGTGGTCGATTCCGCTCGGTTATATTGCCGGACAAGCCGGCTGGGTCGTGGCCGAAGTAGGGCGCCAACCCTGGGCGATACAAGATATTCTGCCCACCAGCGCTGCGATTTCGAAACTGAATCCCTCGTCGGTACAAACTACGTTCTATATGTTCCTCCTTCTCTTTACCGTCTTGTTGATTGCAGAAATCGGCATCATGGTAAAAGCGGTCAAAAAAGGCCCCGACACATCTTCTAACCATTCAAATTAAACATATACGTTATGGATACGAGTACATATATCGCTTTACAACATTACTGGTGGTTCCTTGTTTCGTTGCTGGGAGCGCTGTTAGTCTTCCTGCTTTTCGTACAAGGCGGCCAGTCTCTTCTTTTCAGCCTGGGCAAGACCGAAATGCAACAAAAAATGATGCTCAATTCCACCGGCCGCAAATGGGAATTTACGTTTACTACGCTGGTGACGTTCGGGGGGGCCTTTTTCGCTTCTTTCCCCCTCTTCTACTCCACCAGTTTCGGGGGAGCTTATTGGGTATGGATGCTGATCCTGATTTGCTTTGTCATCCAAGCCGTATCGTATGAATACCAAGCCAAGAAAGGGAATTTGCTGGGGAAAAAGACTTACCAGGTATTCCTGATTATTAACGGGGTGGTAGGCCCCATCTTGTTGGGCACCGCCGTAGGCACTTTCTTTAACGGAGCTGAATTTATCGTAAATAAAAACCAAATCACCGATGTGGCGATGCCGGTTATTTCCACCTGGGCCAATCCGTGGCACGGGCTGGAGGCGGCTTTGGTATTCTGGAACCTTTGCCTGGGACTGGCCGTGTTTTTCCTGGCCCGGGTATTGGCGCTTCTGTATTTTATCAACAACATCGACGATACGGAACTGACCGATCGTTGCCGCAAACGGCTCTTGCCCGAAACGGTGCTTTTCCTCGTCTTTTTCCTGACTTTCCTCGTGCATACGCTGGTACAGAAAGGGTTTGCCGTCGATCCTCAAACACAGGAAATATACCGGCAACCTTATAAATACCTGCTTAATCTGATCGAAATGCCTTACGTCCTGGCTTTATTGCTGATCGGGGTGATCGGGGTGTTGTTCGGGATCGGGAAAACGATTTTTTCAGCCGGCTGGCGCAAAGGCATCTGGTTTGCCGGAACGGGCACGGTACTGACGGTATTGGCACTTTTGCTTTGTGCGGGGTGGAATCATACGGCGTATTATCCTTCAACGGCCGATTTACAGAGTTCGCTTACCCTGGCCAATAGCAGCTCCAGCCCGTTTACGCTGAAGGTGATGAGTTATGTCTCGATTCTGGTTCCTATCGTACTGGCTTATATATTTTATGCCTGGCGAGCGCTCGATTTGCATAAAATCAACAGCAAGAATATGGGTGAAGGCAGCGACCATGCTTATTAATGCGAAGGGGAAAACGAAAAAGCTTGCCGGGCTGATTTTCAAAATCCGGCAAGCTTGCCGGACCGGAGAAATGATGACTACATGCAGCTCGGTAGTCTACCGGAAAGCTTGTTTATAGGCGGATATAAAAAAGGAAACGGCGGAGCTCACGCTTGGCCGTTTCTACATTTAACCGTTTTAAACAAAAAGAAAAAGTTAGTTAAGGCTTAGAAACAAATATCTTAAGTCTTATCAAGTGACTGTAAAACTGCTTTCCCGAAGGACAGCTAACAAATATATGGAATCCCCTTTATCCAGCCTACACGGGCTAGTCTTTTTTTGTTATTTTTCACACAAGGCAGATGCTTTTGTATTATCTTTGCTTCCCTAAGTGAAGAGAAGAGACGTTCCGGCCTTATCTGCGCCAAGCTATTCCGCTGACCGGTACGCACTGTCTTTACATTCAATTATTCTATACGTTTATGGCTGATTTTGACCTACATATACTTGGATGCGGCTCCGCCCTTCCTACCACCCGGCACCTGGCCACTTCTCAAGTAATCGATTTACGCGACAAATTATATATGATCGATTGCGGCGAAGGCACCCAAGTCCAAATGCGCCGGATGCATATCAAATTCAGCCGGCTGAACCATATCTTCATCTCCCACCTGCACGGCGACCATTGTTTCGGGCTTCCCGGGCTTATCTCCACCCTGGGAATGCTCGGCCGTACCGGCACCCTCACCGTGCATGGCCCGAAGGAATTAGCCGATTATCTTCAGCCCCTTTTGGATATTTTCTGCAAAAATTTACCTTTCGAAGTGCTTATTCATCCGGTCGATCCCTACCAGCATGCGCTGGTGATGGAAGATCGTTCGGTTTCAGTCTATTCCATTCCTTTAAAGCACCGGATACCCTGCACAGGCTATCTGTTTGTGGAAAAACAAAAAGACGCCCATATCATCCGGGAAATGACCGACTTCTACCAGGTACCGGTCAAGATGATGCAAGCCATCAAGCAGGGAGCCGACTTTGTTACTCCCCAAGGAGAAGTCGTGCCGAATGCTCGCCTGACACGGCCCTCGGATCCCCCCAAACGCTATGCTTTCTGTTCGGATACGGCCTTTCATCCCGATATAGTTCGTCTAATCCAAGGGGTAGACGTATTGTATCACGAAGCTACCTTTGCCGAAGAAGACGCGCCCCGGGCCCGTGAAACTTTTCATTCCACGGCACGCCAAGCCGCAGAAATAGGGCGCCTGGCCGGCGTCAAACGGTTGGTGATCGGTCATTATTCAGCCCGTTACGAAGAAGTGGAAGGCTTGAAAAAAGAAGCCGACGAAATTTTCCCGGGCACGATTTTGGCCAATGAAGGCATGGTGATTTCCATCTAGCCCGGCAGTTCCTCCGCCCGGAATCCGGCAGCCCGCAAACAGACTTATTCAAATAAGCCTCAAATTAGCATAATTCCCCCTAAATAGTTCTCCATGTCGGGAAAACTTCCTACATTTGTACGAATTTAGGGCTGCGAAGATGAAAGTTATTTATATCCTTCTCCTTATGCTTGCCGCACAGGCAGGCTATCCGGTTTCCGCACAAGCGGCGAAATCGGACGCAACCGCTTATCCCGTCAAACCGGTAGATGTACTTCCCATCGAAATCACCGCCTACGAAAATCGCATCCGTGTGGAAAACGCTCCCGTGGGCAGCCGCCTGGAAATCTACAGCGTTGTAGGCATCAAAGTAAAAGAGATTGAAATCAAGCAATCCACCGACGAGTATCCGGTCGATATTGCAAAAGGTTACTACATCATCCGCATCGGCGATACGGTACGTAAAGTAGCCATCCGCTGATAAAAAAGGCGGAACTACTCCGCCTCTCCTTTTTGTTTAAGCCACGCCGCGGCACAGGTTTCGAGTGTTTCGTACCACGCTTTCCCGAACTTACGAATCAACGGTTCTTTCAGAAATTTATACGCCGGCAGTTTTTCCTGACGGCCTAAGATCTCGGCCGCTTTGCAAATCTCCCACCGATTGTAATTCACGGCCCGAAAACCTGCGTATTGCGTTACGCGCACCGGATAGAGGTGGCATGACACCGGCTTGTAAAAATCCGTCCTGCCCTCGCGGTAAGCCTTTTCGATAGCGCACTTGCACACACCGTCGGCATCATAACAGGTAAAGACGCAGTCCTTCCCGCCCACGATCGACGTTACTGTATCCCCTTCTACATCCACATAGGCCACGCCCTGTTTTTCGATCACTTGCCGGGCTTCGGGCGATAAATCATCCCATACCGCGGGCAGCACCTTTTCCAATTGGGCGAGTTCGGCTTGCTCAAGGGGTGCTCCCGAATCTCCTTCAATGCAACAAGCGCCTTTACACTGTGACAAATCGCAAAAAAAATGCCGCTCAATCAGATCAAGGCTGACTAAGGTATCTTCTATTTGAATCATAGGCTTATTTACAAGAAATACCCCCTTGAGGAATGACAGGCGAAGAAGCTTTTCCGGCGCGAATCACCGGCCTAGCGCCCTTCCGCCCTTATCCAAAAGGGGGAATTTCAACAAACTGAAATCGATTATTTAATCAATGATTTACCGGTCATTTCCTTCGGCTGTTTCAAGCCCAGGATGTGCAAGAGCGAAGGCGCCACATCGGCCAGAATGCCGTCTTCAACCTGCGCCTGCTTATTCTCTGTTACATACACAAACGGAACCGGGTTGAGCGAATGGGCCGTATTGGGCGTGCCGTCTTCATTCAAGGCGTGGTCGGCGTTGCCGTGGTCGGCAATGATAATCACTTCGTAACCGTTCGCTTTGGCAGCTTCCACCGTGTCGCGCAGACAGGCATCCACCGTGACCACTGCTTTTTCAATAGCGCCGTAGATGCCCGTATGGCCTACCATGTCGCCATTGGCATAATTGCAAACGATGAAATCATATTTTTTGGTATAAATGGCTTCCACCAGCTTGTCTTTCACTTCGAAAGCGCTCATTTCCGGTTTCAGATCGTAGGTGGCTACTTTCGGCGAGGGCACCAGGATACGGTCTTCCGCATCGTAAGGCGTTTCCCGGCCGCCGTTGAAGAAGAAGGTGACATGGGCATATTTTTCCGTTTCGGCAATATGCAATTGGGTTTTGCCTACGGCCGAGAGGAATTCGCCCAGGGTATTGTTTACGTTGTCTTTATCGAAAAGAATATGCACGCCCTTAAAGCTGGCATCGTAAGGCGTCATGCAGAAATACTGCAAACCGGGAATGGTGTGCATGCCGGCTTCCGGCATATCTTGCTGGGTAAGGACAACGGTGAGTTCTTTGGCGCGGTCGTTGCGGTAGTTGAAAAAGATCACCACGTCGCCTTCTTCGATAACGGCTACCGGCTTGCCGTTTTCCACATGCACGATGGGTTTGATAAATTCATCGGTTACGCCTTCGGCATACGAATCTTCCATAGCCTGTACCATACATTCGGCCGGTTTTCCTTTACCGTTTACCAACAAATCGTAGGCTTCTTTGACGCGTTCCCAACGTTTGTCGCGATCCATGGCATAATAGCGTCCGATGATAGAGGCAATTTTTCCGCCTGTTGTTTTCAAATGGTTTTCCAGTTGTTCGATAAAGCCTTTTCCGCTTTTCGGATCGGTGTCGCGACCGTCCATAAAGCAATGTACATAGGCTTTGTCGATGCCGTATTCTTTGGCAATATCGGTCAGCTTCATCAAATGTTCGAGCGAGCTGTGCACGCCGCCATCGGATACAAGCCCCATGAAATGGATCTGTTTGCCGTTTTCCTTGGCATAGCTGTAAGCACGTTTGATTTCCGGATTGTCCAGAATCGTATGCTGGCGGCAGGCGATGTTGATTTTTACCAGATCTTGGTAAACGATGCGGCCGGCGCCGATATTGAGGTGGCCTACTTCCGAGTTCCCCATCTGTCCGTCGGGCAAACCTACGTTTTCACCCGAAGCCTGTAATTGGGAATTAGGATAGTTTTTCAACAATTCGTCCCAGTAAGGGGTGGGAGTATTATAAATCACGTCGTCTTTCTGCCGATCGCCGATTCCCCAGCCGTCGCAGATAATTAAAAGTGCTTTTTTGCTCATGATTGCTAATTTATTATATTGTTTGTATTCATTCCGTTTTCGGGTAGGCAAAGATAAGCAATTCTATTGTATTTTTGTAGCCTGTAAGGGATTACTTTCTGAACAACGAATGGAAAAGAAAATAGAGGCCGGGGATCTGGGCCACATCACGCTCCGCACGCATCCGCGTGCCACACGCTACAGTTTGAGAATTACGAAAGGAACGATTATCGCCACTATGCCGGTAGGGGGAGACGAAGCGCGCATGCTGGCCTTTATCCGGGAGAATAAAGGCAAATTGCGGGAGGCTCTTCAGCGGCATCCGGCTCGGGAGCCTTTGGATGAATCTACTCAATGGCAAACCGCTACGTTCCGGTTGCATATTTTTCGTTCCGACCGTACTCGTTTTTATATGACGCTGGATAACGGGACGCTTCATATCGCCTGTCCGGCCGCCACCGATTTCACCGACGAAGGGGTGCAAAAAGTATTGAAAGGCATGTTGGAAAAAGCGCTGCGTCATGAGGCGCTCCGTGTGCTGCCGGGCCGGTTGGAAGCGCTGGCGCGGAAGCATCGTTTTATTTGCACGGGAGTAAAGATCAATAACAGCAAAACGCATTGGGGAAGCTGCACGATGAAAAAGAGCATCAATCTTTCGCTCTCCCTGATGTTGTTGCCCTGGCACCTGATCGATTATGTGCTGCTGCACGAGCTTTGCCACACGCAGGAAATGAATCATGGCGAAAGGTTCTGGAAATTAATGGCACGGGTAACAGAGGGGCAGGCCGAAGGCTGGCGCAAAGAGTTGAAAGGAAGATCGATTTTATAGGTGGGAAATTCCCCCGCGGAATTTAGAAAAAAAACGACAAGAACCCGGCTGTATGGACAAGCTTTAAACCGCTTTTCGCACAGCACTGGCCCACAGCCGTTTACAATCTCGGAAAAATACACTGCCATGCGGCACAAATTCCA
>DBFJSK010000003.1:0-12404 GCA_048403675.1 Tannerellaceae bacterium
CTTGCTTGACTTTCCCTGAGCGGTCAGGTACAACTTGCCCGCTCAGGGAGCCATCCGTTTCTTCCGGTTCTTGTACAGGACAATCGGCGAGAATCATTTTAAATTTTATAAATACAAAGATACTTTTTGCTATCCCGTCAAAGGATTGCTTGCGTTTTCTAACCCTTATTTTTACTTTCGACCGGTTGCTTTCGAATAGCTATTTGGAGGACGGTTGTTTTTGAGCGGCTATTTTTCGGCTATATACACCCCGCTGATAATACAAAAGGCCCCCATCATCGAAGGCAACGTAAGTGCTTCCGATAGAAAAATGGCCGAGGTCAGGAGGGTAACCAACGGAACGATATAAATATAATTGGCTGTTTTCGACGCGCCTAAAAACTGTACGGCTTTATTCCACATGATATAGCAAAGCATGGATGCTACAAATCCCAGAAATAATAAATTCATATACACTACGGGGAGCCGCAGTAATTCTATTCTTAGCTCAAAGGGGAAGAATAAGGCATATAGCCCCAGGGAAAACAAACCGTAAAAAAATACTTTCCGCGTGATGAACAAGATCGGATACGATTTGCTTAACCGTTTTAATATCAGGCAATAAAAAGCCCAGGATATGGCGGCAAGCAACGTCAGGCAATCTCCCAGCGGATTGATTTTCAGTAAAACGCTCCCGTTGAATACCACCAGCCCTACTCCGAAGAGGGCCACCGCCGATCCGTAGAGCAAGCCTTTTTGTAGGGGTTCTTTATAAAACAGGCTGGATAATAAGGTCGTGAAGACCGGGGCCGTGCAGATAAGCAACGATACATTCGAAGCCAACGTGATGCCCAAAGCCGTGTTTTCGGCAATGAAATACAGCGACCCTCCGCAAAGACCCGAAAGAAACAGTAAGCCTTCGTCTTTCCAGGTATTCGCACAAAATCGTTTATGAGCGACTGCCAAAATACATATATACGCCAAGACAAAGCGGTATAATAGGATTTCTACCGGCGACAGACCAGTTTGAATAAGTATTTTCGTAGATACGAAAGTGGTTCCCCATAGCACCACGGTCAGGATGGCGATGGCATGATAAAAAATAGGGGTCTGTTTGCTCATATTATCGGATTAAGCTTAAACAACCGGTGAGTTTGTTGATGATTTTCTTTTCTCCGCATACGCCGATGCCGATGTACTGTAAGTCGGCGTCGTCGGCGTGGGCGATGGCCTGTTCATACTCGTCGTAGGTTCGGGCGTGCTGGGCGATGGTGGAAAAGTCTACCAATACCAAATCGTCGTTGTTCGAGGAAAGAAAATGCGTATGGAGTTCTTTTATCTTTTCGGGCGAGGTGCCGAGGATGGGAATAGGGAGTTGGGTGATGCCCAAATGTCGTTTGCCTTGTTTATCGTATACATCGTGACTGACGATATGGGTTACTTTAGAGCCGAGGGTCATCGATAAGACGCTGGCAATATTTGCTATAACGCCGGTCGGCTGGGTGTTGTCGATTATTAATACGCATTTGTGCGTGCCGCTTGAAAGAGTTTCTGTTGCCATAGGATTGTTAATTTTGAACAGATGCAAAGTTAAGGATAGTAGATTATTTTCCTATATGCAGATGTAAAATACGATATTTTTCCTATATTTGGTTCTATTAATTTGCAATCTTCCTGAAATGAAGGATGGAATGCATTCAAAAGAGGAAAAAAGACTATGGCCAAACTGGATGAAACGGATATCGAAATCTTGCACGCTTTACAACAGGATGCAAAAGTGAATACCAAAACGCTTTCGGAAATGCTGCATATTTCCAAGACGCCTATTTATGAACGTATCAAACGATTGGAGACGGAAGGATATATTAAGGGCTATGTCGCCCTGGTGGATAATAAAAAAGTGGGTTTGCCGCTTATCGTTTTCTGCAACGTTTCCCTGGCAGTGCACGATGATGAACATATCGAGCGCTTCCAACAGGAAATAAAAGCGATCGACGAGATTATGGAATGTTACTCCACCGGCGGTATCTATGATTTTTTTATTAAAGTGGTTTTAAAGGATCTGGATGCCTATAACCGGTTTGTGTTTGAGAAGCTGACCAAAGTGCATGGCATTGTGAAAATGCAAAGTTCGTTTGTGTTAAGCGAAATTAAGCATACCACCGTATTGAATATTAACGGGTAAGCAGGCGCGTTGCGCTGGGGCTGGCTGGTTGGGCGCGCCGGGTTGCGAGGAGGGGGGCGGTACCCGGGAGGGTGAAATACGAAAGTCAACAAAAGGAAGGCCTTGTCTGTTACAGAGGAAGAGCTACGTTCGATTCATGAAGCCCCCATTGGAGCCTAGCGAACGCTGCTGGGTTGCCCCTTTCCGGTTCAGAGAGGAACCCCGGCTTATTTACTTATTGCCGATAATGCGGCCTTCAGGGACTCGCCCTGTGGTTTGGGCGCCCTCGGAATGGATACAAGATTAAATAAGAATAAGAATGACGAAAATTCAAAGTAAGCGCGTATATGAAGATCCGGAGCCTGCCGACGGCTACCGTGTATTGGTCGATCGTTTGTGGCCCAGAGGCATGAAAAAAGCGTATTTGAAATACGATGATTGGGAAAAAGAGCTTACGCCTTCTACTGCGCTCAGGCAATGGTTTCACGAAGATGTCAACCGGCATTGGGATACTTTCGCGGCTAAATATCGCCAGGAACTCGACCAATCGGACGCCGTAGCTCGTTTTCTGGATGAAATCAAAGGAAAAGATACGGTTACTTTGCTTTACGCTTCGCGAGAACCGGTACACAACCATGCTCGTATATTACAGGAATATCTAACGGAACATTTGGCTTAATCTGTTTAACATATGAAAGATACCGATAAATTTGCTGGCGCTTTGCTGGGCTGGATCAAAGACATGCTTTCGCATTTGGGCATTTCGAATGCAGCTTTGGATAAGATGGATGAATTGATTTACTTGGTTCTGATTATTATCCTGGCCATCGGAATCGGGAAACTGGTTCATATCGTGGTTCTTTATTTCATACGGAAGTTGCTGAAATATAAAAATATACAGATTATCAGCACTTTTATCGAATACAATACGCTCAAAAAGTTAGCGTGGCTCATTCCGCCGCTTATCGTCGGTGCGTTGCTTCCTTTCGCTTTTGAAGGCAACGCGCGGTGGCTGGATATTACCGAAAAAATTACCTGGATTTATTTTGTAGTCGTCCTGATTATTTCGGCCAACGGTATATTGAGTTCGATCGGGAAAGTGCTTTTGAATAAAAAAGAATTGCACGACAAACCGATGAAAGGCTTTATCCAGATTTTGCAGGTACTTATTTCCTTTATCGCTTTTATCGTTATCGTTTCTATTTTGGTAGATAAATCGCCGTGGAATCTGATTACCGGTTTGGGCGCTTTTGCCGCCGTCTTGATGTTGATCTTTAAAGATACCATTCTGGGATTCGTAGCCAGTGTTTTGCTCTCTCAAAACGATATGATCCATATCGGCGACTGGATCGAGATGCCCACCAACGCCGTCAACGGGGTGGTAATAGATATTTCGCTCAACGTAGTCAAGGTGCAGAATTTCGATAATACCATCGTGACAATTCCTCCTTATTCGCTGATCTCGGGTTCTTTTATCAACTGGCGCGGCATGGCCGAATCCGGCGGCCGGCGTATCATGCGTTCGTACGAAGTAAGTCTCGACGGGGTACAGGCATGTACCCCCGAGTTTTTGGAAGAAATGAAAGGGAAATTTGAGCTGTTGAAAGAGTACATTACGAAAAAGCAAGCCGAACAGGCAGCTGGAAAAGTGGCGAATACCGATAACCCGGAAGGGCTGGTGAACGGTACGATCGAAACGAATGCCGGTTTGTTCCGCGCTTATATGACGCTTTATTTGCAACATCATCCTTTTATCAACCAGCAACTGCTGCTCATGGTACGTACCTTAGCGCCTACCGACAACGGCTTGCCTATTCAGATTTATTGCTTTTCCGCCAATAAAAACTGGCCGAGCTATGAATCGATTCAGGCCGAAATCATGGAGCATTTCGTCTCTGTATTGCCTGAGTTCGGTTTATATGCCTTCCAGAATCCTACGGCCCGGGACTATATCAACAGTTCCATTCTCGAAGCCGGCAAAGGTGCCGATGCGCTGTACGGCATTCCGTGGCATACGTTCCGCCCCGGCGTTTCCGCCAAACCGGCCAAACCGGCGACGCTGCAGGCTGCGGTTACAGCTACTTCCGCTTCTGTTTCTACTTCTACTTCTGCGGAAGCTTCCTCTACACCCGGAGCGTCGGCTACCCCTCGGGCAACCGTCACCTCTGAAGCGTCTCCGAAAACGTCTTCCGCATCTTCTTCCGAAGTATCTTCCGGAACATCTGCAGCTCCCACTTCCGAAAAACCTTCGGACACATCTGCATCTTCCGGACCCCCCAAAAAAACTTCTTCGGAAGAAAAGAAGAGCTAATCGAGCGGCTGCGAAGAAAAGATGTCCCAGCGGTATCGGGCAAGATCTACGCACCCGTTCGGACGGAAACCCACCCCTTCCTTTTCGAGTAGTGCACGCTGGTCGTTCCAATGCGGGGCTGTCCGTCCCTGGCTGTTCACCACGCGGTGGGCGGGAAGAGAGAGGTGTTCCGGTACTTCGGCCATTGCCCGGCCTACCCAGCGTGCATAATTCGGCTGGCCAGCCAATCGTGCCAGCATCCCGTAGGTAACTACCCGCCCTTCGGGCATTTCTTTCAAAATCGCATATACCGTTGTGTAAAAATCCTGTTTCTCTATTTTGTCCATAGGCCCATATATCCGGGGTTTTATTTGTTTTTCATCGGAGAGGGTTTCGAAAGGCGCAGACTGCTTATTACTCCGGCCGCAACGGCAAAACCGGCCGCCAGCAACAAACAAGTATGCGTACTGTTATCCTTTACTAACCCGAAGATCATTGCGACCAATGTAGCTCCCGTGGTTTGTCCTACCAGGCGCGCCGTTCCCAACATACCGCTGGCCCCGCCGCTGCGATTCGCAGGAGCCGAGGAAATAAGGGTGCTGTTGTTCGGAGTTTGGAACATGCCGAACCCGCCTCCGCACAACATCATGCGCCACACAATATCGCCGGTGGCCGGATCTTCCGGCAAAAGCGATAGGGAAAACAAACCGGTAGCGAAAATCCCCATGCCGATACTTCCCAACAAACCGGGATGAATCTTTTCCACCCATCGTCCGGCTAAGGGTGCCATCCACATCGTGGCTATCGGCCAGGGAGTAAGCAAAAGCCCTGTTTCCACTTCGTTTTTTCCGAGCGTATTCTGGAGAAAAAAAGGCAGCGACGTCATGGCCAGCATTTGTCCGGTGAACGAACAGACCGAGCTGGCCACAGAAAGCGAGAAGATGGGTATTTTCAGCAGATCGACCGGCAAAAGGGGGAACGCCTGGCTTAGCTGCCGCTTCACAAATAGATAGCCGATCAAAAGCAGAGCTATTATTTCCAGCCCGATAAACACCGGGCTTTGCTTATGTGCAATCCCTTCCAACACGATAATCAGCAAACCGAAAGTGAACGCATTGCCCAGCGAACTGAGCTTATCGAATGTACGTTTTACGGGTTTCACCGGATTGAACGGCAGGTACATCGTGCCTACGATGAATGTGCAGATACCGATCGGCACATTGATTGCAAACAACCAGTTCCAGCTTCCCAGTGACAGGATGGCGGCTGCCAGCGAAGGGCCGGCCGCGATCGATACGGCCACCACCAGGGCGTTGATACCCATCCCCCGGCCCAGAAAACGACGCGGATAAATAATCCGGAGAATAGCGGTATTCACACTGGTAATGGCCGCAGCGCCGAATCCTTGCAAAGCGCGGGCCAGCGTCAGCGTCCAAAAAGAGTCCGCCAGGGCGCATCCCAGCGACGTAACGCTGAATAATACCACGCCCAGCAGGAAGATACGCCGGTATCCGTATATATCTCCCAGCGAAGAGAAGGATAAGAGGGAGGTCATCAGGGCGAGTTGGTAGGCGTTGACGATCCAGATGGAAAGTGCGGGTGTAATTTGCAAATCGGCTGCAATGGTAGGAAGGGCCACGTTGGCGATGGTGCCGTCGATTACCGACATGGCAATTCCCATCGCGGTAGCCAGGATGGCCCAATAACGTTTATTGAGCGGCAGGCCGTCGGTTACGGCCAGGTCGTGCATGCGGCTTCGTATCTTCATTTTCCCGTCAAACTAGGACTAACCGGCCTTCTGGGCCGGAAGTTGGTGGCAAATGTAAGGATAATATTTGTATCTTTGCCCGCTTCCCGGACGGGCAGCCTCTACTGTTAACATACCTAACAAAACAGGAAAATGAAAAAAATAATACGTATGATCCTGATTGCCGGCTGCATAGCCGGTGGCTGGCCCTCTCTCTCGTGGGGACAGTCGTGGAAAGACATTCTTCAATCCTCTGCCGTTAAAGAGGCGGTGACGGCCGTGACCGGCGGAAAAAAGCTGAGCGTGGAAAATTTGCAGGGCACCTGGACGTATGTGCGGCCTGCCCTCCGGCTGGAGGGCGATAATACCCTGAAAAATATTGCCGCCGGCGTGGCTTCGGCCGAAGCGGAAAAGAAGATGAAAGAGTATTGCGCCAAGGTAGGGATTGTAGAGGGCATTTTCAATTACTCCTTTCAGGCCGACAGTACCTTTACCAGCGCCCTGAAAAAAGGCAGCTTGCAGGGAACTTATTCTTTCGATGCCGACCGGAAAACCCTTTCCCTGCATTACGCGTTGGGTAAAAACCGGAAACTGACGCTCACAACGCTTACGGCTGAAGTGGTGCTGACCGGTTCGGAACTCACCTTGCTTTTCAATGCCAATAAACTGCTTCGCTTCCTCTCGCTTGTCTCTTCCGTTTCCGGAAGTGCCACCCTACAGGCCATCCAGAAACTGGCCGACCAATACGAAGGCATGCAACTGGGCTTCGACTTGGAAAAATAAGCTGTGCTCTGTCTGGCCTAGCGTTGGGGGGTTGCTTTGTACTGTTCGATCAATTCGAGCAGTTCCTTTCCGTACATATCAAGGATTTTTTTTCCGATGCCCGGAATATCGAGCAACCCTTTCCGGTCTGTAGGCAAACTGTTGGAAATGCCGATCAGCGCCTTTTGCTGTAAAATCGTATAGGCCGGCAAGCCCTTTTCCGTGGCTTTTTCATAGCGCCATTTTTTTATCAAGGCATACAGGGCCGGATGCCGTACGTCGCCGGCCGTAAGAGCGGGCTGTCCTGCATTTCCCGAAGCCTCCCGGACTGCCGGATCGTTACCGGCCGTGTTTTTCCCTTTGCGTTTTCGTTTCTCCGCAGTCGCCGGCTGGATACTGGCTTTCGACTTGGCCGCCAGGTACCCGAGCAAATCGAATCCTTTTTGCGAAGCCTCCAGCACCGCTTTTTTTACCGTCAATTCGCCGGCCAGATTCTCCAGAGCGTTGCCGATCGCTTTGCGACCTTCTTTATTGTCGATTTCGATTTCTGAGGCGCCGGGCAAGCTGTCGCAATAGGTGGCCAGTTGCTGGCGGAAATAGGCTACTCCTTTGCAGATACGTTCGCGTATGCTTTCATCTTCCCGGTATGAGGGGTTGCCATTCATCATCCGGGCCAGTTGTTGCTGAAACCGTTCGCCTACTTCCGTTATTTCCGAGCGGAAATTATCGCGCGAAAAGGCGTACCGGTTCACCAGTTCCGGATACAACTTCTGGGCATGGGTATAAATAACATACGCCGCATATTGCAGCCGTTGCTGAATCCCGTTGAAATCGAACAATTCTCTTACCAATTCACGGTAATAAAGCGCTTCGGCTTCTTTCAGTTGAGACTGTCCGGGCCGTTTTTCCGCCAGAGAAGCCGTATATTCGGCAATGCGTTCGTCTTTAATCAGGGCTTCCTGGCGGATCGGACTGCTTAATACCAATCCTTCCAACGATTTGCAGCGGCTCAGCGCCACATACACCTGGCCGTGCGAAAAAGCGGCCGAAGCGTCGATTACCGCCCGTTCGAAGGTCAGTCCCTGGCTCTTATGGATCGTAATGGCCCAGGCCGTCTTCAACGGATACTGGCTGAAAGCGCCGGCAATGGATTCGCCGATCTCGTTCGTTTCCGCGTCGAGGGTATATTTTACATTATTCCAGGTTTCCCGTTCCACCGTAATCTGGTTCCCTTCCTTATCGGCCACGACGATTTTTTCGGGGTGGAGAAATACCACTTTCCCTATTTTTCCATTGTAATATCTTTTTTCGCCTGAAGAATCGTTTTTGATAAACATCACTTGCGCGCCTTCTTTCAGTTCCAACCGTTCGTCGGTGGGATAGGAATAGGCGGGAAAATCGTCTTTGATTTCCGCCACGAACGTGTAAGAACGGCCGGGTAAAGCGGCCAGCTTTCGGTTGTTGATCTGGGCTGCCAGGTAATTGTGTGTCGTGAGCGTAATATACCCTTCCCGGTCGTCGGGACGGAAATCGGGGCGGTAGCGGCGGTTGAGCATCTCCAGCGTGGGGGCGTCGAAACAATTGTCGCGCACCTTATTCAACAGATTCACGAATGTTGGGTCGGCTTGCCGGTATACCTTCACCAGCTCGATGGAAAGATAAGGGCTTTCTTTCAGTGCTTTGCTATCGAAGAAGAAGGCCGACGGATAAGATTCCTTCAGCAGATTCCATTCTTCCTCTTTGGCCACGGGCGCCAACTGTTGCAAATCGCCGATTAGGAGCAATTGCACGCCTCCGAAAGGTTTATTGCGGTCTTTGAAACGCCGAAGTACATCGCTCACGGCGTCCAGCAGGTCGGCCCTGACCATACTGATTTCGTCGATGACCAGCAGATCCAGGCTTCGGATGATATTGATTTTCTCCCGGCTGAATTTGTGGCTGAATCCGGTTTGCCGGCTGTCGGCCGGATTTCCTCGCTCCGGCAGGTAGGGGCCGAAGGAGAGTTGGAAAAAAGAATGCATCGTCACTCCGCCGGCATTGATGGCCGCTACGCCGGTGGGTGCCACCACAATCATACGTTTGGGAGAAATTTCTTTCAATTTCTTGAGAAAAGTCGTTTTTCCCGTACCGGCTTTGCCTGTCAGGAACAGGTTGGTTCCGGTGTGCTGTAAAAAGTTGAAGGCCAGGTCAAGTTGTTCGTTCGTTTGCATAGTAACAATATATGATTCATAGAGGAGGAGCCGGCTGTGCGGCCTAAAGGGGGGCGTAGGCTCCGATCGGGTCGGAACGGCCGCCCCCCCGGCTCTATTTTAACTAATCAGATTGGCGATGAGCTGGATAAATAAAATAAGGAAAACCATAGCGATCGGATAAACCGTGGCATAAGCTACGCTCGGGGCCGAACTGTCGGTCATGGAATCGGCTGCCGCCAAACCCGGTGTACTGGTCATTCCGCCCGCTATCGTGCCGATCAGATCCAGAATATTGATTTTGAACACATAGTATCCCAACAATAAAGCCGTAATCATCGGAACGAGCGTGATGGCAATGCCTACGCCGAAAAGTGTCAACCCGCTTTCCTGGAAAGTAGATACCAGATTCACGCCGGCAGACGTGCCCACTTCCGCCAGGAAAAGCAAAAGCCCTAACTGCCTGAGGAGCTGGTTGGCCGATCCCGACATCGACCAGAGGATCGGGCCGGTTTTGCCCACAGCGCTCAATACCAGGGCGACAATCAGAATCCCGCCGGTCAAACCGGGCGAGAACGAGAAGGTATCGGAAAATGAAATGCTCAGTTTGCCGAACAATACGCCCAGTACGATACCCATTGCAATGGGGAAGAAGTCGGTGTCCGACAATTGTTTTTCGTTGTTGCCGATAAATTGGGCCAATTCTTTCACGCCCTCTTTTTCGCCGGCTACCATCAATTTATCGCCGAATTTCAATACCAGATCGGGTTCGGGCGAAAGGTCGATTCCGCTTCGGCGTACCCGGGTGACGGTGCATCCGAAGGTACCTTGCAAATTCAGATGGCCCAGGGTTCTATTGATGATGCGTTTATTGGTCAGGAGCAGCGATTCCAATACCTGGCCGGTACAAAGCGGCAGGTCGCCTTCCACGCGTTCGCCTACCAGGAGGGCGACCTGGTCGAGCGCTTTATCGTTTCCGACGGCTTTAATCAGGTCGTCCTGGCAAAGTACGGTATGGGCGCTTGGCACCGAGATTACGCCTTTATGCCGGATGCGGGAGACGACTGCGCCAGTCATATTGCGTACCTGGAGTTGCGCCAGGCTTTTTCCGAAGATATTTTCGTTTAATACGCGAAAGGTGGCTGTATGCAAAGTGGGAAATTTGCCTTTCCGATCTTCTTCCAGTTGTCTGGCTTCTTTTACCAAATCTTTTCCCAATATTTTCGGTAATAATTTGACGAACAGAATGACGCCGATTACCCCGAACGGATAAGCAATGCCGTACGCAATCGAAGCGGCCGAAGATTGGGTGCTGTCGATTGCCACGGCCAGACCCGGCGTACTGGTCAGAGCGCCGGCTATCAACCCGACGATGCTGGGGGTGTCGATGCCCAGGGCATACTTAAATATCAGGCCGGTCAGGCAGGCGGAGCCTACAATAAGCAGCGTAAGGATAATCAATACTTTTCCTTTCGAACGGAAGGAATCGAAAAATCCGGGGCCGGCTTGGATACCGATGGTAAAAATGAATAAAACCAATCCGATATTTCCCAGGTCTTTGGGAATCACCACACCGAAATGACCGAACAAAAGGGCGATAAAGATAACGGCGGAAACATCGAGCGAAAGCCCTTTGATCTGGATACGGCCCAGGATAAAACCCAGCGCAATAATCAGGAAGAGGGCGAAATAAGACGACTGAAGTAAGGTTGCGAACATATCCATTTGTTTTATTGTATAGATTTAAGGACAAATGTAAACATTTTTTGCACGGATCGCGCATGGCGCCCTCTGTTTTTGCTACCTTTGTGCCCTCAATCAGAAAAAAGATGACAATCGAGGGGAAACGTTATTTTATGTACCTGGGATATAACGGCAAGCCTTTTTGCGGCTGGCAACGGCAGCCGAACGGCCTTTCCGTGCAACAATGTATCGAGGAGGCGCTCGCTACTTTGCTTCGCTATCCGGTGCCCATTGTGGGAGCCGGCCGTACCGATGCCGGCGTGCATGCTAAAGCGATGGTGGCTCATTTCGATGTGCCGCAGCCGCTGGCCGATGCGGCTTTCCTGACGGAAAAACTGAACCGGTTGCTTCCGAAAGCGATTGCGATTTACCGGATCGTGCCGGTGCGCCCCGATGCGCATGCGCGTTTCGACGCTGTTTCGCGGATGTACCGGTATTATGTCGGCACGCGCAAGGATCCGTTTCAGTACGAATGGGTATATAAGGTGCCCGGTTCGTTGGATTTCGAACGAATGAACGAAGCGTGCCGCGTATTGTTCGACTACATCGATTTTACCAGTTTCAGCAAATTGCATACGGATGTAAAGACGAATAATTGCCGTATTCAGGAAGCCGGTTGGAAGCAGGAGGGCGAGTTGTGGGTCTTTACCATCCGGGCCGACCGGTTTCTAAGGAATATGGTACGGGCCATTGTGGGCACGCTTTTCGAAGTCGGGCGCGGTAAATTGTCGGTGGAGGGTTTCCGCCGGGTCATCGAAGCCAAAGACCGCGGACGGGCGGGGACTTCCGCTCCGGCCCATGCGCTGTACCTGGCCGATGTGACGTATCCGGACGAATTGTTTGAGGAATGATAATCAGGTTGTAAAACGAATCATACGATGTGGGTTGCACTCGCTTTTTTATCGGCATTTCTTTTAGGATGCTACGAAGTCAATAAAAAAATGTCGCTCAACGGGAATGCAGTTATCCCGGTGCTTTTTTTCAATACGTTCATCAGCAGTTTGCTCTTTTTGCCTTTTATTCTGCTTTCTTTTTACACGCCCTGGCTCGACGGCACGATGGTATATGTGCCTCATGTACCGGCGGCGCAACATCTGGCTGTGTTTATCAAAGCGGTCATTGTGCTCACCTCGTGGATTTTCGGATATTTCGCCTTGAAACATTTGCCGCTAACTCTGTCGGGACCCATCAAGGCTACCCAACCGGTGCTGACGCTGGTGGGGGCGATGCTAATCTTCGGCGAACGGTTGAATGCCTGGCAGTGGGTGGGGGTTTTACTGGCCATTTCTTCTTTTTATTTGCTTTCGTTTTCCGGAAAGAAGGAGGGCGTGCATTTTACGCACAACAAATGGATTTTTTTCACGGTATTGTCGGTATTGACCGGTTCGCTCAGCGGGTTGTACGATAAATACCTGATGCAGCATCTGGATGTCATGACGGTACAAGTGTGGTTCAACGTCTACCAGTGTGCGATTATGTTGTTGATTCTTTTTTTGCTGTGGTATCCGCGGCGGACGCGTACGACTCCTT
>DBFJSK010000004.1:0-3241 GCA_048403675.1 Tannerellaceae bacterium
CTCAATCCGTTAAAAGCAACCTATCAAAAATTCATTGGAAGAAATCCATAAATAAGTATATGCCATGAAACACTTTCTTTACATCTTCGTCTTGCTGGGCATTCTAGCTACCTCGGCCGTGGCCCGCGACCGGGAATATGTAATCGTCGTACACGGCGGCGCCGGCAATATGGGCGACCTGGCGTCCGATCCGGTACGTTCGGCGGCTTATTACGCCGCGCTCGATTCCGCTTTGATGATTGGCGACGCCATCCTCTCGGCGGGGGGTGCGGGGGTCGATGCCGTGCGTGCGGTGATCCGTTATTTCGAAGGTAATCCTCTTTTTAATGCCGGCATCGGGGCTACCTGTACGGCGGAAGGGAATTTCGAGCTTGACGCTTCGCTGATGGAAGGGAAAGATCTCAGCGCGGGCGCGGTAGCCGGTGTGAAACACGTGAAACATCCTATCGAAGCGGCCTATGCCGTAAAAAGCCACTCGCCCCACGTGATGTTGAGCGGGCAGGGAGCCGAAGCCTTCGCCCGTGAACAAGGCCTGGAATGGGTGGACGACAACAGTTATTTCGCCACGCCGAAGACCTTGAAATGGATCGAACAGCTCAAACGCGAGAGCAAGAAGAACGGTACGGTAGGATGCGTGGTGCTGGATAAGCAGGGCAACCTGACCGCCGGAACGAGTACGGGCGGCATGTTCAAGAAACGTTGGGGCCGCATCGGCGACTCGCCGGTCATCGGGGCGGGCACGTATGCCGACAATGCCAGTGTAGCCGTCTCCTGTACGGGCCACGGGGAGTATTTTATCCGGCACGCGGTCGCTTTCAATGTGTCGGCGCGCTATAAATACCTCCACGAGCCGGTTGCCGACGCCGCGAACTACATCATCCACCGCGAGCTGAGCGCCGATGCCGGCAACGGGGGCCTGATCGCCGTCGATAAGCAGGGCAACTTCGCGATGCCCTTCAACAGCACCGGCATGTTCCGTGGCTACCTCTACAAAGACAAGGCAAGCAGCGCCATAAAAAAAGACGTGGGGATCGGTGCGAAGATGCGGACGGAGTAGGAGAGAGATAGTGAAAGAATGAGGAAAGGGTGGTTATCCGTGGCCATATCTACTACTTATTATTCTTTTTTTATTGGCAGAGATCGGTTGTAGGACTAGGCCTACAAGAAGATGATCCTAGTAACTTAAAATGGTTGCTGCTTCGTTCCGAAAGTCGTTCTATTCGAAATGGTAGAAAAATTTATTTTCGAAAGGAGAAAAACAAGTAAATTATCGTTAAATGGTTATTTTTGCTCAATCATTGAATGTTTTTGACGGAAAATATATGCTACTTTCTAGTTAAAACGTTGTTAATCTTGGTGCTCGAATCCTTTTTGTTTAGCACCATAAGAGAAGAATATACAATAATATCCTTATATTAAATCCATGAAAACTGAAGAAAAAATCGCTCAAATGTATGACATTGTGCAACCTGGGATGGCGTCCCATCCATCGCATCTGGTAGATAATGAATTTCCCTGGCCGGCAGATAACCTTTGGAATTGGCTTGCAGTTGATCATTTTAATCACTTACTGCTTATTTTGCCCATTTCCATTCTTACCCTGATTTGTCTTTTCATATTTTTACGCAGTAATCCTTTGCCACCTCATCAAAAGAAAATGCGGGAGAAGTATTTTTTTAAATGGGGCGCATTGATTATTTGGCTGGCCGGTGTAGCACTGTATATCGTTGGGTTCTGTCACGAAGGAACCAAACATTCTCCCCTCGCTTTACTACTTCGTGCCAGTCTTTCTTCCCTGGAAATGTTTGTCTCGCATTCCGATTTGCTGGAGGTAGCTCCCTACTGGAAAGCCCAACCGGTCTATATGACGCTTTTTGCTACGGTTCATTTCTTGGCCGTCGCATTAAGTGCCATGTTCGCTATCCGCTATGTAGGCTTTCGGATTTTTTCCTGGCTGAAGCTTAAAACCTGGACGCTTTTCCATCGTACCTACAATCTGTATATATTCTTTGGTATCAGTGAAGCTTCCTGTTTGCTGGCTAAAGATGTAAAAAAGGAGCGAAAGAATGAAACCAATTTGATAGTCTTTGTCGATAGCCCCCTGGCTGAAGAAGAAGAACAACAACGACTTAGTTTTAGTCATATTTTCGGTCTTTTTTCTTACCGTCGTACCGTTATCGAAAAGGTAAGCGGATTACATGCTATCTTAATTCATAGTTCGGCGACGCTGGCCGACAGTAATACGACGGGGATGCTTCCACTTGCGTATGCGGGGTTGAGCTATCTTCTGAAACTTATAAAAAAGGCTGAAAAAACCTATCTTTTTTTCTTATCAGCTGATGAAGATGTAAATGTAAAATCAGTTATTCATCTTGTAAATGGCAAAGAGATAGAAGGAGAGGATGTTAAAATTTTCTGTCATGCTCGCAAAGATAATCGCAACAGCGTGCTTGAAAACAATGTGAGAGTGAAAGTCATTGATTCTTCGTGGCTGTCGGTCGTAGCGTTGAAAACCCAAGTGAAAGTCGAACCGGAATCAAAAGAAGATGAGGAAGTTCCCTTGGCAAGACGAGTATATGCTAATCATCCGATTAATTTTGTGGAGATCGATTCTACTCGTTGTGTGGCAGATTCTCCTTTTACCGCTTTGGTAGTAGGATTCGGTGAGACGGGCCGCGACGCATTGCGTTTTTTGTATGAGTTTGGACAGTTTCCCACCAGCGAAAAGGTGAAAAAGGGGTTTGAATGTTATGTATGCGACGAGAAGATGGCGTTGTTGGAGGGACGTTTCCTGATGCAAACACCTGCTTTGGTCAATAACGATGCTGTACATTTACTGAATCTTTCTTTTGAATCATCTGCTTTCTGGGAACAAATGGAAAGCATCATTCGTCGCCTGAACTATGTTGTGATTGCTGTGGGTAACGATGAAAAAGGAATTTCCCTAGCTGCGGATCTTTATAGGTTCGCCTTACGACGTAGAGGGGGGAAAATCGATAACTTACGTATTTATGTACGTGCTTACAAGTTGGAGAATGAAGATCGGCTGCGTAGTGTAGCCTGTTATTCAGACCAGGCGATTTGCCTTTTCGGTGTACCGACAGAGATTTATACCTGGCGGAATATTATCGATGATAAATTGCAGGAAATGTCTAAAGCGTTTTATGCTTCTTATTGTAAAACCAATCCCTCCTCGGAAAACAAAACTTGGGACAAACGACATGAGGGTTTGATGGAGGGA
>DBFJSK010000005.1:0-7320 GCA_048403675.1 Tannerellaceae bacterium
TGAAACATTATTTATTTATCGCTCTGTGCGGAATCGTATGTTCCTGTAGCACGCCCAAGGACGTTGCTTATTTCCAAGGAGTGGACTCGCTAACCCCGGAGCAATTGAGTAAAATGGGCGACCAGACCTATTCGAACCGGATTACCAACGACGACCTTTTGTCGATTACCGTCACCGCCTGGGACCCGGCCGCCGTCACCCCTTTCAACCCGCCGGTATACGCCTACTCCCAACCCGGCGATCAGGCCGTTTATTCCTCTCCGTCGATGTACACCTACCTGGTCGATAAAAATGGAGACATCAAATTTCCCGTACTCGGCGAAATCCATGTAGCCGGACTGACCAAAAGCGAACTGAGCGCCAAACTCGAAAAAATGATTTCCAAATACGTGGACAATCCGCTGGTAAATGTGCAACTGCTCAACTTCAAAGTCACCCTGATGGGCGATTTCACCCGCCCGGGCACCTATACCGTAAAAAACGACCGGGTATCGATTCTCGACGCCATCGGCTTGGCCGGCGATTTGCAAATTTCCGCCAACCGGAAAAACATCATGGTGATCCGCGAAAACGACGGTAAAAAAGAGATCTACCGCCTCGACATTACCAACCCCGACATATTCGCCTCCCCCTGTTATTACCTTCGACAGAACGACGTAGTGTATGTCGAACCGATCGCCTCCAAGCAGCGCGCCCGCAACAGCCGGAACATTTCGGTTATTTCCACCGTACTAAGCTCGGTTTCGGTGATTGCCAGTATGATATTCAGCATTATTACATTAAGCAGGAAGTAAAGAAGAGTAGGAAGAAAAAACAAATATGGAAAAAGATAAAGAAACCATCAGCTTACGGAAAATTATTGTCTATTACATCCAGCATTGGCGCGTATTCCTGGTAGCCGCCCTCCTTTCCCTTATTCCGGCCGTTGCCTACCTGCTTTTGTATCCCAAAACGTACGAAATGATGGCCACTATCAAAATCCAGGAAGACAAAAACCTGGGAAATAGCGGCGTAGGTTTGGGCGAAGCCGCCGGACTGATGAAATCCTTCGGACTGGGAAGCGCCGGCGGCGGCGTTGTCAATATGGACGACGAACTGGCCACCCTGCTGTCGAACCAACTGAATAAAGAAATGGTACTCGACCTGGGCGTAAACGTTTCGTACGAAAAACCCTTTTCTTATTACAAACTCTACGACGATGCCCCCGTCGTAGTCGTTCCCGATTCGGCCACCCAGCGAAACCTGGATGCCGCCATTTCTTTCCGTCTTCAAAAGAAAGGAGACGGCCCTATATCGGTAAAAATGAAAAAGAGCGGGGAAAAATTCACCTTTCCCACCCTGCCGGCCAGCCTGGAATTGCCAGCGGGAAAGCTGACGATCGACTACCGCACCCCGGCTGATAAACAAACGAATTTCAAACTCGACATCTCCGTCCGTCCGGCCGCCTGGGTAGCCGAAGAAAACGCCAAATCGTTTACGATCGAAGAATATTCCAAATCCTCGAATACCATCGAACTTTCCTGTACCGACCACTCGAAAAAACGCGGGGTAGACATGCTCAACACGCTAATATCGGTATACAACCAGCGGGCCGAACGCATCAAAAAAGAAGAAGGCGAACAATCGATGAATTTCCTGGAAGGCCGCATCCGGAATATCCTGACGGAACTGAACGCCGTGGAACGGAAGATTGAAAACTACAAGATCAAAAACAAAATGACGGATATGGAATACGACGTACAATTTTATGCCGAAAACATGAAAGACATACGCCAGAAACTGATCGAACTGGAATCGCAAAAACATGTGATCGACCTGATTGACGCCTATATCCGTAATCCGGAAAACAAATACAACCTGATCCCGGCCCTGCTCACGGCGCAGGAGGGCGAAAAAGGAGGAGCTATTTCGAGCTACAACGAAGCCCTGATCGAACGGGAACGGGTACGCCGCACCTCGAAAACCGACAACCCGCTCCTGGAAGGCATGGACAAACAACTCGACAAACTCCGGGAAAGCGTGCACCTGACCATCGGCAACGCCAAGAAAAGCCTGGAATTTTCGTTGACCGATCTTCGGAAAAAAGAAAACGAGATTTTCGTCAAGATGGGGAACGTGCCCACCTACGAAAGAAAATACATCGATTTCAAACGCCAGCAGGAAATATTGCAAGGCGTGTACCTGATTCTGCTTCAGAAAAAAGAAGAAGTGGCCCTCTCGCTCGGACAAAACCGCGACCGGGCCCAGGTAATCGATTATGCTTACGTGAAAAAGAGTCCTATCGGCCCGCGTAAACTGTTCGCCGCCATCTTCATGGTCTTTTTCACGATTCTGATACCGATAGGCTATCTGGCCTGCAAAGAACAACTCGTAGCTTTAATCGCAGAATATAAGGCAAGCAAACAGAAATAAGACAGCATGGGGAGTGGGCAATTAAAAGCCGGCGTTTACCTGTCTTACTTAACGCTGGCTTTGAGTAATCTGATCGCGTTAGCATACACCCCGATCATGCTCCGCATGATCGGCCAGTCGGAGTACGGACTTTATTCACTGGTAGCCTCCATCATCGCCTACCTCACCGTGCTCGACTTCGGGTTCGGCAACGCCATCGTACGTTTCACCGCCAAATACCTGGCGGAAGATAAAAAGGCCGAAACCTACAACCTCTTCGGCCTCTTCCTCACCCTCTATCTGATAGCCGGTGTGATCGCCCTTACGATCGGCATCGGGCTTTACTGCAATGTAGACACCCTCTTCGGTCACTCGATGACTATCGCCGAACTGGGCAAAGCCCGCATCATGATGCTCCTGCTCACCTTCAATCTTTTTTTCACATTCCCGTTGAGCGTCTTCTCCTCGATCGTGACCGCCTACGAACAATTCGTATTCCAAAAAGTAGTCAACATCATCCGCATCCTGATCCAGCCCTGCATCATGCTCCCCCTGCTCTTCTGGGGCTATAAAGCCATTGCGATGGTCGTCGTCACCACCCTTCTGAACATCGCTTGCCTCCTGGCCAACGCCTGGTTCTGCTTCGCCCGACTGAAAATACGCATTTATTTCCGTCACTTCCAATGGGGGCTTCTGAAAGAAATCGTCAGCTACTCCTACTTCGTTTTCCTCACCATCATTGTCGACCGGGCCTTCTGGAGCGCCGGCCAATTCATTCTAGGCATGGAAAACGGCACCACCCAGGTCGCCATCTTCTCCATCGCCGTACAGCTCTGTACCTATTATATGGCTTTCTCGATCGCCATCTCCAACGTTTTCCTGCCGAAAATGACTCAGATGGTAGCCTGGAACAGCTCCGAGCACGACCTGTCGGCCCTCTTCGTCCGAATCGGTCGCATCCAATATTTCATCCTGGGATTCATCCTGGCCGGGTTCGTCCTGTTCGGCAAACAATTTATCGCCTACTGGGCCGGCAGCGGATACGAATCCGTCTACCTGCTCACCCTCGTGATGATGATCCCTCAAACGGTTCCCCTGATCCAGAACATCGCCATCTCCATCCTGCAAGCCCAGAACAAACAGAAATTCCGTTCCTACAACAACTTCTTCTTCTCGCTTCTGAGCGTAGCGGCCGCTTTTCTGCTTTCGAAACACTTCGGCGCCCTCGGGGTAGCCATGGCTGTGGGAGGCGCCCTGCTGCTCGGACACGGCTTGGTAATGAACATCTACTATTCGAAACGCATCCGGCTGAACATCCGTTCTTTCTGGAAAGAAATCCTGCACATCACGCTCGTCATTGCAGCCGTCATGCTAATATCGTGGCAGGTAGACCGCCTGATGCCAGACGAGGGCCTAGGATGGTATATCCTGAAAATCGTGCTTTTCAGCCTCTTCTTCTTCTCTTTATGCTGGCTGAAAGGATTCAACGTCTCCGAAAAAGCGTTGCTATACCAACCCTTAACCTCCCTGTATGTTTTTTTAACTAAGAAAATCCTAAACAGATGAATATGGGTACCCTAGGCAAACAACTGGTCTTCGCCCTGATCCGCCTCGTCAACCGGATCGTCAAACGACGCAAAGGCATCGTACTTTGCTCGGGTTGGCAAGGCAAACGATTTGCGGATAACTCCCGCTACCTCTTCCTTTACCTCAACGAACACCGCGACCGCCTGGGATTGAAAAAAATAATCTGGATCACCCGCAGCCCCGAGATCAAACGCGCCCTCCGGGAAGCGGGCTATACCGCCTATGCGCTGTATTCGGCACCGAGCCTTTATTACCATCTGAAAGCCGGGAGTTTTTTCTACGACCAGTTTTTCAGCGATTTCCTGCGCCCCCTGGCCGGCGACGCTATCCGGGTAAACCTATGGCACGGCATGCCCATCAAAAAATTCGGTTGCCTGATCGAAGGCATCGACTGGAAACTTCAAAAAGGCTATTTACTGACCTGTTCCCCTTTAGGCGACGAAACGATCGGACGCGCTTTCGCCATCTCGCCTGCACAAGCCCTGCACGGAATGTATCCGCGCAATCACTACCTACTCCATCCCATGCCGTTTCTGATGCCGGCAGAACAACGGCTGTTAAGCCGGATAAACGAAGAAAAACGGAAAAACAAACGAATTTTGTTTTACCTGCCCACTTTCCGGAAAACCGATCCCGTTTTTCTGGGGGAAAAAGATCCGGCCCGGTTGCAAGCTTTTTTTCATTTCCTGGAAAGCCGGAATTATTTCCTGCTAACTAAATTACATTTTAAAGACCTGACCGACCATGCCGCCGCCCCGGGCCATCCCCAGGCGGAAGTCTTGCTCAACTTGCCGCCCCAAACCGACATCTATCCTTTCCTGAAAGAAACAGATGTGTTGATAACCGATTATTCGTCCGTCCTGTTCGACTTTCTCTATTTGCAAAAAGAAATCATCGGCTACGTATATGACCTGGATTATTACCAACAGCAAGACCAGGGTCTGGTAATCGATTACGATACGCTGCCGCTGGACAAGGCGACCGATTTAGACGAATTGGAAACCTTGCTGGCCGCAAAAACAACGACGACCGACCGACACGCCGCTGCGCGCCACGCCTGGTTGGAACGCAGCTTCGGAAAGTACACCTTGCCGGATACGCTTCGTCCGTTCTTTCCTCACGCTTAAAATCTTTCCGCCTATGTCCAACGATTCCCCTTTGGTTTCCGTCATTGTACCCGTATACAATACCGCCGACTACCTGCCGCACTGCCTCGACAGCCTGCTCAACCAGGCTTTCGAGGCTTTCGAAGTACTCGTCATCGACGACGGTTCCACCGACGGCAGCCCCGACCTGGCCGACTGCTACGCCCGGAAAGATAGCCGCGTACGCGTCATCCGCCAACCCAACCGGGGCGTATCCGCCGCCCGCAACCGGGGGCTGGACGCCGCAACCGGCCGCTACGTTACTTTCGTAGACGCCGACGATTGGGTAGAAGCCGGCTATTTCGACCGATTAGCCCCGGCTGCCGAAGCTGCGGACGTGCTTTATTTCGGGGGGCAACAACGAAACCGGCAAGGGAATATCCTCTCTACCTTCCACCTCGAAGCGGCCGATTCCCGGCACACGTCCCTTACCGAACTGATCGGCTACCTGGCCGAATCAGACTTGACAGGCCGCATCTGGCTGATGTGGATACGCCGGGAGCTGTTGGAAGCCGGTTCCATTCGTTTTCCCGAGGGCATTCAACTGCACGAAGATTTCCTATTCGCCGTACGCTGCCTCCTGCATACGCGCCGGCTGGTCTTTTGTCCTTACGCCCCTTACGTTTATATGGACTATAGCGAACAAAACCGGCCCACGCTCAGCCGGCGCTTGCCGGATAATTATGCGGAAATCGGCCTGCGTTGCCTCAGCCTGTACAGCGAACTGCTTACAGCGGCCGGCGTACCCGCAGCGAAGGCCGAGAGCTGGCTCCGGAAGAAAAAAGAGGGATTTTATATCGGCAGCATCGAAGTGATCTGCCGTACGCCCCAACTTTCCGTCGGAACGAAATTACGACGCATCCGCCGCCTCCGGGCGCTATTCGACCTAAAGGGACGCATCCGCCTGTTCGACGGCGCCCCCTCCAAACAACGTCTTTTTCAAGCCGTACTCAATACGCGCTGCGCTTTCCTTATCTGGGGAATCAAATGGTGGGTATTGCAACAGAAATGAATAAAACAGATCGTATGAAACTTTCTTTTATCATACCGGTATACAACGCCGAGGCTTATCTGGCAGCTTGCCTGGAAAGCTTGTATAGGCAGGGGCTGGCCGAAAACGAATTCGAGGTACTGGCCGTAGACGACGGTTCGACCGACAACAGCGCCGACCTTTTGGAAACTTTCCGCCAGCAGCACCCCAACCTCCAAGTTTTCCGACAACCCAACAGCGGCCCTTCGGCGGCCCGTAACCGGGCGATACGCGCGGCAAAAGGCCAGTATGTGCTGGGGGTAGATTCCGACGATTTTCTCCTTCCCCACACCCTGGCGCCTTTACTGGAAAGAGCGCTCGCGGAGGATTTGGATGTATTGCGAGCCGATTACCAATATAGCGACGCCGAAGGAAAATGTCTGCCGAAAACCAATCGGTTCGAACAGCGGCGCCCTTACGAATACACCGTCGTGGAAGGAAAAATACTGTATACCCACCTCTACTGCCGGGAGTATTTCACCCCTTTACTCTTGATGAAACGGGCCTTTTTGCTCGCTCACGATTTATTTTTCGAAGAGGGCATTTATTTTGAAGACGTCGAGTTCTCCACGCGCCTGGCCCTGGCCGCCCGACGGGCGATGTACGCCCCGGTTATCTTTTATGTATACCGGTTGCGCGAAGGCTCGATCACCCACTCCATCAATCCGAAGAAACTTCACGACCTGGTACAGGTGACGGGTAAATTGCACCAGCTCCTCGACCGCAAGGAAACGACCGATGCGGAAATGGTAAAAGCGATCCGCTCCTCGATCACGCGATTGGCAGTGTATGCTTTGCTCAGGCTCGCCGAACCGGGATTATACCCCCGGCGTCGGGAAATCCTGGCCCCCCTGGCATGCGGGCCTGTCCGGCCGCTTGCCGTAGACGGCGACCGGAAAGAAAAAATCGTTTCCCGCTTGTTCAACCACTTCGGAATCGCCGCCGTTTCGCTGCTGTATCCGGTGATGTGGATCAAGCTCAAACTATTCGGCCGCTCGTACTGACGATTTCGGTAAAGAATAAATCCAGCGATACAGATAGAGGCGAAACAGTCCCCCTTATTGTCATTTTTTCCCTAATAAGCCACAGGCGCCGGCAAGAAAATCCGCACGGATGCTTAGGAAATCGGAATTTCATAAGCATGGAATAAAAAATACATAAGCATGG
>DBFJSK010000006.1:0-7446 GCA_048403675.1 Tannerellaceae bacterium
AATAGCCGCACTCAGGCGGCGGAAAGGAGGTATTTCGTGGAACCAAAATTTAAAGTCGTTCCCGTGGCAATGGACTTCAATAAACTCATACCTTCCATTTTGGGAATGACAGAAAATCAATTAATAAGTGAACTCAAACGAAAAATTGATGAAAAAAGGAGGACAAGCATTTGAACGCAGAAATGACAGTGGCATTTATCGTTCTGGCGGTATGGAGCGCCGTATTCACAGCGGCATATATCGGCGAGCGGTACCGGAACCGGAAGCTGAGACAAGCCCTGAAAAACAGGGGCAGATACGCAAGGTATAAAGAAAGCCGCGCCCCGGCTGGCACCAGGAACGCGGCAAGCAAAAATACATTATCTATATTTTAAACAGAAAGGAATGAAAAGTTAATGACGGAAAATCAAAAGCAGTCAATTTTAGACATGGCAAGAGGCGCAATTAAGGAGCGCACAGACTACGAGATGGCAAAAATTATTGACAATATTCTTGATGTCAATACTAATGCAACAAAGAAACGCACACTTACTTTAACAGCAGAGTTTTCACCAGACAGTGACCGCCAGCAGATTGGTGTTCGAGTAGTGGCGAAATCCAAACTGGAGCCTACCAACCCAGTTTCCACTAGTCTATACATCACAGGTGACCGTGAAGGAGTAGTTACTGCTGTTGAAATGGTCCCTCAGGTTCCAGGCCAGCAGAACTTAAACGGTGAGGAGCAGGAAGAACCCGCATACCTTAGATTAATTAAAAACGCTTAAGGAGAAAATATCATGATTAAAGAAGCTATCGAAAAAATTTTAACCCTATCCACGCCTAACACGATCGATTATGAAGGGCGAAAATTTGTTGATAAGGCCATGACGCCGCTTCCCCGAAACCTTACCGCCAGTTATTTATCAACAAACACACTTACGTCTGTTGTGGATTACATAAAGGAAAGAGCGGATATTTTCAGCTTGCTTGAAAACAGGTTTATTGTTCACATCGAAAGCCCTTCAAAGGTCATGCTGTATAAAGAAATGAACAGTGATAAAAATCGCGATCATTTAATTTGTGCAGCCGCCAATAAATGTGATTTTAATTTTGGGCGGTTTATGGATTTGGAAAGCTTCATTATTAATATCCAATCAAATTTCATTCAAAATGAAAATACCGACTCTTTGCTTTCGTTCATTGGGAGCGTGAAAGACGATACAAGCGTAACACAGGAAGACGATGGCATTACTCAAAGAGTTACCGCTAAATCCGGGATTTCTTTATCTAAGACAGTTAAAGTACCAAACCCTGTGCGTTTAATGCCCTATAGAACTTTTACGGAAGTAGCTCAGCCGGAAAGCGCCTTTGTTTTCCGCATGAGAAAAGACGGAAGCTCTATCTCCGCCGCCCTGTTTGAAGCAGATGGGAACGCTTGGAAAAACGAAGCTATTCTAAATATTAAAGAATTTTTTAAATCGTCCTTATCGGGGGAAGATGTTATCATTTTAGCTTAACTTCTAATAAGAAAAGCCGCCCTCGCGACTGGCATCACGAAGAGCGGTTGAAAGGATTGAACACATATTGAAGAACTTAAAAGAAATAAAAATGACAACTGAATTGGGAAAAGTCAATTTTTTACTAAGAACTGGAAATTGGATATTAATCGACGTGGCAATCAAAAAGCGGAATATAGAGTTTATTTTAGGGAAAATCAATTAGCAGCCTAAAACAAATCCAATGGATTCTACGTACCCATCAATATCATTATCACGTTGTTTCACCGTATCAATAAGGACATATCCATTTTGTAACATTTCATTTGCTTTGGCAATTGATTCAACAAACTCAATGTGTGTGATTTCTTTTGATATCTGCATAAAACCAACTCCAGTCTTAAAAATAGAGCTGCTCAGGAATGGACATTCCAAAAGCAGCACACGAAAAACAACTGCATATATTTTAAACCAAAACAGGAGGTTTGTCAAATGGACGATAAAGAGTTAATGATCTGTCTGATGAAAGAATATTTCGAATTGAAAAATCAGATAAAAATCGAAAAAGAAACCTGTGAATATTGGTTCCGGGAATGTGAGAGGCTGAAAAATGAACAGAAGCAATGATAACGGCCTCTCCCGCGCGGAATTTAAGTACCTGTATGATACCGATAACGAGGAACCGGAAACGGATAAAAGCCCGGAATACGAGGCCTTGGAGTGGCTGAAGGAGGTATATTATGCCTACCAAAGAAATAGTTGAATTCACCCGATACACTGTCCCCATAGAGATCAGATTTACAAACGGTCTGGAGTGCTGCGAGTGGTGTAATCATAGCTTTATGAACATGAAACGGCATTTTGAATGTGGTCTTACCCATGAGGAAATAGTCAGCCCTAGAGATTCTATCGGGTGGAATTGTCCAGTCAGAAAACTAGAAAAGGAGGAATAGCATTGGGAATTCCCGTGTTAATTTTAGGGGAATCCGGCTCCGGAAAATCCGCGTCGCTTAGAAATTTTAAACCTGGCGAAATTCTGATTTTTAACGTGGCAAACAAACCGCTTCCCTTTCGGGAAAAACTGGATTGCCTGGACAAATCAGGATACCGGGCTATCTTTGAAGAATTCAAGTCCCAAAAATACAAACGGTATGTGGTGGACGACAGCCAATATCTTTTGGCGTTTGAATCGTTCGCAAAGGCAAAGGAAAACGGATATCAAAAATTTACGGATATGGCCCTGCACTTCTACTCTTTAATCAAAACCGTTACAGAAGGACTGCCGGACGATACCGTGGTGTATTTCCTGCACCATGTCCAAAAAACCGACTATGGAATAAAAGCCAAAACCATCGGTAAAATGCTGGACGATCAGTTGACCGTTGAGGGATTGTTTTCAATCGTTCTCATGGCCGAGTTTGACAATGGACGCTATTATTTCAGAACTCAAACCAACGGAAACGATACGGTAAAAAGCCCTATCGGAATGTTTGACCGGGAAATTGATAACGATCTGAAGACAGTCGATCAAAAAATCCGGGAATACTGGGGGATTTGATATGGCACGATTTATTGATTTCCGCCCGGATCATTCCGTCCCCGGCCGGAGGGAAACCGGGGAAGAATTTATAAACGCCAAATATATTAAAAAGGTGTATTTGGCGCTGCCGTTTCGGAACGAAATTCGGATTGATACGGTAGATAAAAATGGAAATACCCTCTCTTTTACCGAGCGGTATAAAAACGCTAAAGATTGCAGAGCCAGAATGAATGAGCTCAAAAGAAAATTAAACATATTTTAGGAGGTACATAACAATGAAGCCAGTAAACAATTGGGACCAGGTAAAAGCAGCGTCGGATCGCCAGCAGCTTCCAAAGGGCGGGTATGTCTGTAGGATCATGAACGGTGAAATCAAAACCTACAATGGAACAAAAGGAACTTTTGAGCGCCTTGAGATTAGTATCGACGTTGCGGAAGGTGAATTCAAAGATTTTTACGCTACGGATTACCGGGGACAGAATCAGGAAGATAAAAAATGGCGCGGGGTCTTGCGCCTTTATGTTCCCAAGGACGACGGCAGCGATATGGACGAATGGACCAAATCCAAGCTGAAGGCCGCAACCAACGCGGTTGAGGACAGCAATCAGGGCTATCACTGGGATTGGAACGAAGCCGGGTTAAAAGGAAAGCTTGTCGGCTGCCTGATCCGGAACGAGGAATGGGAATACAACGGGAGAACAGGCTGGAACACAAAGCCCTTTAAACTTGTGCCTGTCTCCGATATCAAAAACGGAAAGTTTGAAATTCCAAAGGACAAGCCATTGAATAAAAAAACATCTGATTCTGATGATTCTGAAATCGTAAGCGCCAACGCCGGAATCGATTCTTATCTGGAAGACCTCCCGTTTTAGCCTATGGACCATTTTGATGTGAAACGTTCCCTAGACAGCATGGTGATCCTGGTGGATACCAGGGAGCAGGATACCCCTTCCCTGCGCCGAAGGCTGGAGCTTATGAACTGCCCCTGGGAACGCCAAAAGCTGGATTTTGGTGACTATTCCGCAAAATGCAGACTGCCTGACGGGGAATGGCTTGACCTTTCCCCAAAGGTAGCAGTCGAACGGAAAATGAGCTTTGACGAGCTGTGCGCCTGCTTTTGCAGAGGAAGGCAGCGCTTTACCAGAGAGTTTGAGCGGGCCAGAAAAGCAGGAGCCACCGTCTACCTGTTAATCGAAAACGCCTCCTGGGAAAACGCGTTTGCCGGAAAATACCGCAGTCAAATGAATCCTAAATCATTTATCGCCAGCATGACGGCATGGCTCGCCCGGTACCGCTGTCAGCTCATATTCTGTAAATCGGAAACTACGGGGATTTTAATCCATGAAATCCTTTACCGGGAATTAAAAGAGGTTTTAGAAAGTAAAGGAGGAATCCAAGCTGATGAAGTGTGTTGAACATAAGGTTATTGAATATCTTTGCGACGACTGTGGGGAACCTTTGGGAAATCATGAAGGGAACCCATATATTTCTGACGGCGAGAATAATTACTGCTATGATTGCGCTTTAAAGCATAGATTAATTGATGCTGACGAATGGTTATTTGCCCACGGTATTTCTATTTACGATCACGCGGTATATAAAAACGGAGAAATTATCGCCTATCAAAAGTGGGGAAAAAGTTTTCGAAGAGATGTGGTGAAAATGTTCGATGAGCAAGGAAACCGGATTTGATTACAGTGACCGCGAGTTTATCAAGCTCAACCGAAAAATCCTGAATTGGCAATGGTATTCAGATCCATGCACTAGAGATGTTTTCATTCACTGCTTATTAAAAGCAAATTGGAAGCCTGGAAAATGGCATGGGTACCAATACCAACGCGGGCAGTTTATTACTTCCCTTCCTAGTTTGTCGTCCGAATTAGGGTTATCAATAAAAAATGTGAGAACCGCACTGGATCACTTAAAATCGACAGGCGAACTGGCAGACTGGCACGATTCAAAAATCCGCATGATTACTGTTGTTAATTATGAGCGGTACCAATCGAACGGCAGTCTAAACGGCAGCCTGTCGGCAGGCAACCGGCAGGCGACCGGCAGGCAACCGGCAGGCGACCGGCAGCAGTATAAGAATAATAAGAATATAAAGAATATAAAAGAAGAAAAGAAGGCGGCTGCGCCGCAGGAGGTATTCCCTCCGGGAATTGAAACGCAGGAAGAGCTGGAAGCGTTAAAGGCCAGACTGAGGGAGTGAGAAAATGCCTTATGAATTAAAGCGGGAGGATATCCTTGGTTTGGCTCGGAGGTTAAACGCCGAAACACATGAAAAGGGAGAAGAGCTGTTTTTTAAATACTGCCCTTTCTGCGGCGGGGACGGCCATGACCGTAACACCTTCAGCATCAACCTGAAAACCGGAATGTTTAAATGCTTCCGGGCTTCCTGCGGAAGACAAGGCCATTTCGTACAGATGGCCAGAGAGTTTTCTTACCCTTTGGATTTTCAAGCGTCCGGGAAAAGCAAAACGGTTTACAGGGCGCTTCCCCAAAAAGAAATCCAGGTGCGCGATCCAGCTGTCATTTATCTGGAATCCAGAGGGATCAGCCGGGAAACCGCGGAACGGTATCAGATCACTACCCGAAAGGATATGCCGAATGTTCTGGCTTTCCCTTTTTACGATCAGGACGGCGTGCTCCGGTTCGTGAAATACCGTAAGACGGATTTTGATAAATTCAGGGATAAAAACAAGGAATGGTGCGAAAAGGACACCATGCCGATTCTGTTCGGAATGAAGCAGTGCGTTGATTTTGGGACACTGGTTATCACAGAGGGACAAATCGACAGTTTAACGCTGGCTGACTGCGGGATCAAAAACGCGGTTTCTGTGCCCACGGGAGCGCTTGGATTCACCTGGCTGGAAAACTGCTGGGACTGGATTTTGAAATTTAAAGAGGTTGTTGTTTTCGGAGACTGCGAAAACGGAAAAATTACCGTAGCGGACGAGCTTTCCAAAAGGCTTCCGATGCCGGTAAGGGTTACCCAGCCGGAGGATTATTTCGGAGAAAAGGACGCCAACGACATTTTAAGGCGCTATGGAAAAGAGGCTGTAGTTTCCGCCGTACATAACGCGAAGCTGAAGCCTGTAAACCGGGTCAAAGAACTGGCGGACGTTCAGGCAGTAGACATTTACAGCATGGAGCGGATTTTCACCGGAATTAATGAAATCGACCGTATTATTGGAGGTTTCTATTTTGGACAGGTAATTCTGCTGACCGGAAAACGCGGCGAAGGTAAAAGCACATTTATGAGCCAGCTGATTGTGGAAGCTTTGGAACAGGGATACAAAACTTTCGCGTACAGCGGTGAGCTGACGGATTATCACTTTAAGCGCTGGCTGGATTTTCAGGCGGCAGGGCCGGACAATATTGTCTCAAACAAAGATCAATTCGGAGAAGAAACCTACCTGTTAACCAATGAAGTGATCGACAAGCTTAACAGCTGGTATCGCGGAAAGGCTTATCTTTATGATAATTCGGCAGTAATTGAAAGCGAAGAATTGGAATCCCTGCTGGTAACCATTGAAAAGGCAGTATGCCGGTATGGAATCCGGTTTGTGTGTATTGATAATTTAATGACCGCCCTTGATGTGGATATGAGAGACGACCTCTACCGGGCGCAGTCAAAGTTTTTGAGAGAATTGAAGCTGCTGGCCGATCGCCACAATATTGTGGTTCTCTTAGTGGCACACCCCAGAAAAATGAAAGACGGGAATTTTGCTAATGACGATGTTGCCGGCAGCGGGGATATTACAAACCGGGTTGATGTAGTGATGTCTTATTCCAGAAGCGAGGACGAAGCCTGTGACAGTAAGCTCGCTATTACGAAAAATAGGCTCACCGGCAGGCTGGCAATGGGAGAAAAACAGATCAAGCTTTTTTACAGCAATAAATCCAAACGGATCACCAGCGTTCAGTCGAATGGGAAAAATTACAGTTGGAAATCCGAAAAGGAAATGATTGAATCCGGCCTGCTGGATTTGCCGTTCTGAGGTGCGATATGACGTTTGATGAATTATCTCTTATGGCTTTTCGCAATGATCCCCTTCCCCGCTTCGTAAAACTGCATGAAATGGCTGCGTATTTCGGCCTGCAAAATATTTACTGGAGCTATGAGTACCGTTTTATTTCAAAGGATCAGGCCGCAAAACGTAAAAAGGAGCTTCAATATAGGTTTGAGGACGAAGTAAAAAAGCATGAGGATTCTTTAAAAGACCACCAATACATCGATCAGATCCGTGTGGCGTTGGGCGGGCAGTTCAAGGCTGTAAAAGAAAGCGGCTGTCCTGTATGCAGGAGGCTCATTGAGATTTTGGACGGTAAAATTTAACCCCGCCGCAAACAGGCGGGAAATAAGGAGTGATTTAGTTGCTTGAGATATGTCCGATAAGCTTAAAGGAGGCCAATGCTTTTGTAGAG
>DBFJSK010000007.1:0-8135 GCA_048403675.1 Tannerellaceae bacterium
TGACCATCTTCGTCTTACCGGTTACCTATTGTGTATTCTTTAAGATTAAATCCGCATAAGAAATGATAAAGAACAAATTAATGATAGGCTGTATGCTGCTGGGCGCCTGGTCGGTACAAGCCCAGGAAGACGTAATCGGGCTTTCTGCGCGCGACTACCAGCAGTACGTGCTCGAATACAGCCGCCAGATCAAACAAAGCGCCGAAGAACGCAAAGCGATGCAAGAGGCCATCCGGGCGGCCAAAACCGCATTCTTTCCGGCCCTCGACTTCTCGGGCAGTTACCAGTACCGGATCAATAAATACGACCTTGATTTCGGGCCCGGCATGTCGGTGGAGATGGATCACAACACCTATAGCCTGGGCGCTTCCGTGAGCCAGCCCGTATATGTAGGCGGCCAGATTTACAACACCTACAAAGCCGCCCAGGTACAAGGACAAATCAGCGCTCAGGCCGAAGAATTGACTACCGACAACATCCTCTACTCCGCCGATCTCAGTTATTGGTCGGCCGCCGCCCGCAAACGGATGTACGAAGTGATGAGCCAATACGTAGACATTGTACAAAAACTGGCTAATGTGCTGACCATCCGCTTCGAAGACGGCCAGATCAGCAAGACCGACCTGCTGCAAGTACAATCGCGCCTGAAAGAAGCCGAACTGAATAAAAGTACGGCCTATAAAGATTACCAGATCGCACTGCAAAACCTGAATACGCTGATGGGCGTTTCGCCGATGGCCCCGGTAGCCCTCATCGATTCGATCACGATGTATCAAATGCTTCCGCTGGAAGTAGGGGAAGATGTAGCCCTTGGCAATCGTCCCGAATACGCCATTTCCCAATTGAACATCGAATACCAGAAACGCCAGATCAATCTCTCGAAAGCGAAATACAACCCCTCGCTTTCGATCGGATTCCAAGGCACCTGGGGTACGCCGATGCTGAATGTGAAAGGCTCCGACCAGCTTTGGACACCCACGCTTTTCGCATCCCTGAAAATCCCCTTGTTCCACTGGGGCGCCCGTTTCAAAGAAGTCAATTCGCAAAAAGCGCTGCTCAGAAGCCGCCAATACGCCCTCGACCAGACCCGTGACGAAATCGCCCAGGAAGTGGCGAACGCCTGGACAAGCCTGACCGAAAATACCAAACAAATCGCCGTAGCTGAAGAAGCCTGCCGGATCGCGGAAGAAAACCTCGATTTGAATACCTTCAGTTACAATGAAGGCAAACTCCCTATCCTCGACGTATTGTCGGCCCAGCTCTCCTGGATCCAGTCGTACAGTAGTCTGGTGCAGACCTGGTATCAGCAGAAAGCCTCCCTGGCCCAATACAACAAAGCCATCGGCATTCGCCGGCTGTAACTGGAAAAGGCCGTCGGCCGGTTTGAAAAAACTGATTATTTATCTGTAAAAGGTCCCTTCGGATGCAAGCAAAAGTCGTATCTTTGCTTTCCCGCTAAGGGACCTTTTATTTCCGGACATCATGTATACCGCATTAATAAAAAAAGAGACCAAGCTCGCCTTGATCGGGTTGGGCTATGTCGGGCTGCCCATCGCCCTGGAATTCGCCCGCCGGCTATCTGTTATCGGCTTCGACATCGACCGGCAACGGCTCGACCAATTGCGTCACCGTATAGACCCCAGCCACGAGCTGGATGCCGCCAGCTTCGAAGGAAAAGACATCCTTTTCACCTCGTCGCTCGAAACGTTAAGCGAAGCCACCTTCTACATCATTGCCGTACCCACCCCCATCGACAAACACAACCAGCCCGATTTGCGCCCCCTGCTCAGCGCCACACGCACTGTGGGCAAGGTACTGAAACGAGGCGATTACGTCGTGTACGAATCGACCGTTTACCCCGGCTGCACCGAGGAAGACTGTCTCCCCATTTTGGAAGAAATATCCGGTCTGAAAGCCGGCATCGATTTCAAATTGGGCTATTCCCCCGAACGCATCAACCCCGGCGACAAGATCCATACCCTCTGCAATACCGTCAAGATCGTTTCCGGTTGCGACGCCGAAGCCCTCGACACCATTTCCCGCGTTTACGGTCTGGTGGTAGCCGCCGGCCTCCACCAAGCCACCAGCATCAAAGTGGCCGAAGCCGCCAAGATCATCGAAAATACCCAGCGCGATGTCAATATCGCCCTGATGAACGAACTTTCCATTATCTTCGACCGCATGGGCATCAACACCTTCGACGTGTTGGAAGCCGCCGCTACCAAATGGAATTTCCTGCCCTTCGCCCCTGGCCTGGTAGGAGGCCATTGCATCGGCGTCGATCCTTACTACCTGGTTCATAAAGCCAAGGAACTCAAATACCATCCCAAAATGATTAATTCGGGCCGCTTCGTCAACGACTCGATGGGGGGGTACATCGCCAAAAAAGTCGTCAAGAAAATGATTGCCCAAGGCAAAAACATCCTCGGCGCCCGCGTTCTGGTGATGGGGCTTACCTTCAAAGAAAACGTATCCGATATTCGCAACTCGAAAGTGGTCGACATTATCAACGAACTCAAAGACTTCGGCGTACAAGTAGATGTAGTCGATCCCTATGCGCCCGTAGTCGAAGTAAAAACGGAATACGGCATCCAACTGCTCGAAAAACCTGGCAAAGCGTACGACGCCGTCATTCTGGCCGTAGCCCATGAGGCTTATTGTCATTTAGAGGAAGATTATTTTCTTTCGCTCACCCGTCCGCGGGCCGTCTTGGCCGACATCAAAGGAATCTACCGCGGAAACATCCGGCGTATGAGTTATTGGAGCTTATAGCGAACGGAGGAAAACGATCGTGAGGGGAGCCGAAATGTTAAGGAAACTGCGCGAAAGATGTTAAAAAGTAACATAAGCTGCAAAGAAGTTTCGATAAGCTTAAAAATGTGTTGTATAATATCTTTTTTTATTTGCGCGGTAACATTAAATGCCGCATCTTTGTATGCAGATAACCTAAACAATCTTTTTGCCTTAAAGACTAATACCTATTAAAAACCTATAAAGCGAGCCTTTGCGAAAAGGCTCGCTTTATGATTTTCAGAAGGTTACTTTCCTGTTTCTTCAATCTGCGCCGTTATTTTCTCGATCGCGTCGCTCAAACTTTCTTCCGGCAAGATCACATTGAAATGCTCCCAAAAGCCCGCATCATACGTAAAATGCGTTTCCGAAAAAATCGTTTGGGTAGGCAACGTCTCGCTTCTTGAAAAACGCGTCACGTCGAAAGTATCTGTCTTACAGGTCACCATCTCAAACCAGGTATGCAGCGACGTAGTGTTAAAAAGTTGCTTTCTTTTTTTAATTTTAAAATGCAGATCCCCCCTTACATGATGAATGTAGTACGTGCCATTCCAAGGCTTATAGGTTACTGTATACTTTACCTGCGTAGGAATAATCCGTAGTTCCCGGCTTTTCCTTTCCACCAACATCGCCGCCGCCCGGCGGATATACCGCGGATTAATCTCGAATTCCGCCCGGATAAGCGCCGCGTTTTCCATATCGATATACAATAAACCCTTGTAAAACGGCTCGTTTACCCCCTGCCGTTGTTCGAAAGAAACCACATTTGCCAACCGTTCGTCGATCACCGTTATATCCGTATGCACATACTGGTAGGTACTTTCCGAACCAGGTTCGAGGAAATCCGGCCAATGCTTCATCACATCCAGATAAAGACAAGCCCAAATCCCCGATTTCATTTTCGTAACCATTGTATCCTTTTCCTGTCGATTGAAGATCTTCCGCATTTTCAATAATTTCACCTGGTCGGCAGCCGCCTGCCGGTAGTAAGGCGTTTTACGAATCTTGAAAACAGCCTCCGTCAGGCTCACGAATCTTTTTTTCAGTTCCACCCCCTCGCGGTAAAAAGTAGTATGATACACCTCCTTCTGCGGGTAATTCGTTTGGGTATGCGCCACCATCTCCTCGATCAGCCGGAGCGGATTCGTCCGGCGAATCACCACCTCCTGGATCGGAATCACTTTCGGTTCGAGCGCGATAAGCAAATGCCCTTTTTCCAATTCCCCGCATCCGATTTCTTCCGGACGATAACCCAGATGTGAAAAAAGCAAGCTCGCTTGCCGGAGCGAATCCGGGATAAGCAACCGGAACTCCCCGTTTTGATTCGAGATCGTACCCAGCGGAACTTCTTTCAGCCCGATCGAACCGTATGCAATCGGTTCGCCGCTATACCGGTCTTGCAATTTTCCCTCGACCGTGAAATAAACAGGATCTGACCGGTCGGGTAAATCGGGAGAAACGATAGGCCCCGCGCTTCGACCGGTGCCTGGTTGTAACAGAATATGGTTTCCGATCCTCCGGGCCTCGATAGCCGGGTTTCCCGTGATCCTCCGGATCAGGTCGGGCAGCGCATAGTCGCCGCCTCCTAACCGTACGATCCGATCGTTATCGATCGTACGGCTATCGTAAATGAAAAGATACCCCGTGCTGTCGGTAATTCGGGCGAGCCATTGGTAAACGCTATGCCGGCCGCGGGAAAGCCGGACGCTCGGTAGCGGCCATCCGAGGGAATCCGGCGGCAAAGTATCGGTAGAGAGTCTAAGCCCCGTGGAAGAAAGAGGGGCCGGGGGGAGGCCCGGAGAGGTAGAAACCGGAGGCCGCTCTCGTTGCGCTGCTTCCCGCCCGGTTGTCGTTCCGGCAAAAAGCAGCCAGCAAAGCAGAAAAAATAGCCACCGTTTCATCGCTGTCGTACAATTAGGGTTCTGTAATCATTAACCGGCCGCCTTCCCGCCGGCAATGGAGCCGAAGTGCGAGACAAATCAATTGCGCCATGTCCTCCGGCGTTTCCTGGCGGAAACTGACCGTTAACCGTCGCTCGGCCAACGCGGGGGTCGTTTCAAACCGGATGTTCCCTCCGTACGATAGGTTGAGCACCCGTAAAATGGTTCCGAGCGGCTCGTCTTTAAATTGCATGCGCAGCGTATACCGGGCGAATTGCCCCGTATCTTCGGTTGCACCCAACCGCAACTGTCCGGGAAAAAGCGTGACGGTTTCGCCCGCTTTCACCCGCACCTCTTCGCCGGAGGTTTTCAAGGTAACGCGTACTTCGCCCCGTTGCACCGACAATTCGAAAGGGGAAACCATCGAGCTTTTCACATTGAAAGCCGTCCCTAGCACTTCGATACGCGTTTGTTCCGTTTCGATGATAAACGGGCGCCGGCGGTTGCCGCTAATATCGAACAACGCATTTCCTTCGAGCGATACCACCCGGCGGTTTGCCGGAAAATGTTCGGGAAATTGCAGTTGCGTATTTCCCGCCAGGTAAACGATCGAGCCGTCCTCCAGAGTAGTAACCAAGGTCGCCGCATCCGCTTCGTTTTGCAAGGTCAACAGCGGCGGCTGGAGTTCGGAGCGACTGCTCCACCACCACGCACCCGTCAGACAAAGGCAAAGCAGCACTACCGCGGCCGCCGTCCGGCCGGTGGCCGTTCGCGGGAAAAGCCGGAATCGTCTTTCGCCGGGCCGGCGCTGCGGAGAAAAATCCGCGCTGTCCTGGCCGGAAAGCATTTTCCTAAGCGAAGTACCCGGGCCGTTCTCGCCGGAAGTCGTTTTCTCCGGAAAAGAAGCCGGGACGGCCCCCTGGGGAACCCCCCGTTTCGAGCCGACCTCTTCTGCCTCGTGCAGCAATCCCTCTTTTTCCAGTCGTCGGTACAAAAGGTTCCAAGCCTGGTCGGTTTTTCTTTTATGGTGATCTCTATCTAACATAAGCTATTTTATATACTGTTCGATTTCTCTGCGAAGCATGTGCAAGGCTTTCGTCATTTCCGCCTCCACCGTTTTTACCGAAAGCCCCAGCCGGGCGGCAATCTCGGCATATTTCAACCCTTCCGTGCGGTGCATCCGGAAGATGCGGCTCCGGCGTGGCGGCATCCTCTCGAAAGCCTGGTCTACAAGCCTTTTCAGCTCCTTATATTCCAATTCGTCTTCGGGAGAAGGGACTCCCTCGGGCGCCGGGGCCGCTAGCACGCTTTCTTCGTGCCGGTTGCATACTGCCCGGTGCTCCAGGTATTGAAGCGCCCGGTTACGGGCGGCTTTGTAAAGATAACTTTTCAACGAGCAAAACAACTGAAGCGTCTCCCGCTCTTTCCAGCAGATGTAAAACAATTCCTGAACGATCTCTTCGGCGATGTCCCGGCGCCCCGTTATGCTGGCCGCATACAAACAGAGCGGGGCGTAGTAAAGCCGGAAAACCGCTTCGAAGGCTTTGATATTCCCCTCTCTGATTTGTTTTAGTATAAGTAAGTCGTTCAGCATACCCGGGCGGATTCTATAGAATTAACTGTTTCAAAGCTACGAAAAGAAAACGAGAATTTATTTCTGTTGTTTCTTTAATTTCGTCACCGCCGTCTCCAACGATTCGGTCGGTTCGATAATATTGTAAGCCCCCCAGAAATCGTCGTCGGCAAAGTTCGCCACCTTGTCGGAAAGCGATTGCGTAGCTTTAAACGACTCGCGATAAGGAATCCCTTCGGCCTGCTCTTTGCGGTCGGTCACCACCATTTCCGAAATGATGGCATAATTGGTCGAGAACAATTTTCGTTTCCAGTCGCATTTAAACCGTACTTCATTGCGGATATAACTCAGGTAGGTGAGCGGGCCGTTTTCTTTATAATTCACCAGGAAAGAAACTTCTACCGGTTTGAACCGCAATCCGAAAGGCTTTTTCTTTAAAATGGCCTGCGTGGCCTTGTTCCTATCGTCCATGCTGAGGCTGAACTCGGCCCGGGTGAACGACAACCGTTCTTTATCGATATACAATTTACCTGCATAAAGCGCATACGGCAAGATAGCCTGCGGCTCGAAACTAATCACGTAATGCGGCCGGTTGTTCAGCATCACACTTTCCTCCATCCGGAAAAGATAGTAGGGCAGTTCATCGCGGTTGAGCAAAGCCTCCGGATTTTTCACAATGTCGATGTAGATGGAAAGGTTCGGGCCTCCCAGCAGCTTTACAATCAATGTATCGCTTCGTTTCTGGCTGAGTATTTTTCGCCCTTTATAAATTTGTACGCGGTCGCGGTCGATATTACGGTCGGCGTACGACGTTTTATACAAATCGATCACCGCTTCCGAAATATTGATGTAACGGCGTCCTTTCTGAGCGGTTTCCCGGTAAAAACCAGTCAATAAATTGCTTTTGCGGCTGTAATTCGATCCGATTTTCCGCATGGCTTCTTCTACGATATAACGAGGATCGCGGGCCCTGACGATGACTTCTTCCAATACATTGGCGTTGGGCTGCATGGCTACCTGCAACTCTGTCAGGTCTTTCCCATCCACCGGGATGAGGGTATTCAAATAGCCGATATGCGAGATTTCGATGCTCTTGGCTCTCACCGCCCGTCCGATCTTGATCGAAAAATCGCCGTCGGGATTGGTGATCGTTCCCAGATTGCTTCCCGGGACGGATACGTTTACATAAGGCAGACGTTTGTGCGTCTGCTTGTCCTTTACCGTGCCGCTTACCGTGATGTAAGTGGTATCGGCTTCGATATGCTCCTGCGCATAAATCTTGCCTGAAGGGATCGCCAGCGAGGCGGCGATAAACAGGATACCCAGCAGATGTGTACAAAGCGTTTTCATATCTTTATGGTTTTAAAAATGAATATTTTGTTTGTATACCTATGATCGGCGAAGGGCCGTATACCCTAACCCTTGGAAGAAATAAAAGTATAAATTTGTGTTAATTTTTTATGAAGTCGTTCGAGATCCTCTTTGTTTTCCGAAAGTGGCGACAGACTTCCCCCGGCGCTCGTGGAAACTAAAAAAACATACACGAAGTATTTCCGCGGGAAGCAACCCAAGGCGCTTTTGTATGTAATTGATAATAAGGCGTCTGCAAAATACCGGCAAGGACTCGGAATTTCATGCCTATGCAATTCGGATTGCATAAGCATGGAATTCGGATTACACTGCGATGGAATGGAAATTTCATCGGCGCGGATTTTGAAGAAGAATAAAAAAACTACACGAAGGGGTAAGCCGGTGGAGAATAAGAGGGGGGGGGAGAACGCAGCCTGGGCGGCACAAGGAAGAAATGGTTTTTTCCAAATTATCCTTTCCTGAATAGTTGCGGAGAAACGCCCACATAGCGTTTGAAGTATTTCCCGAAAAACGAAACATTC
>DBFJSK010000008.1:0-4146 GCA_048403675.1 Tannerellaceae bacterium
AACAAGAAAAACAAAAGAAGGATACGAAATGTAACTCCACTTCGCCCCTATCCAAACCAAACGCCCCCGAAGCCGCTGCATAGAGCGCTTCGGGGGCGTTTCTTTATCGCTTGAAAAGACAGATCCAAAAGGCCTTAGCCCCCCGACCGCCCCTTCTAAAAGATTTTAAATGGCATACAGCGAACTGATCGACTCGTCGTTGCAAACGCGGCGAATAGCCTCTGCAAACATATCGGCGATAGAAAGCACTTTCACTTTTTCACATTTCTTGGCATACGGAATCGAATCGGTAAAGATCATTTCCGTCAGCGCCGATTGGTCTACGCGCGTAGAAGCCGGATCGGACATCACGGCATGGCTGGCGATAGCCCGTACCGACTTGGCGCCGTTTTCCAGCATCAGGTTGGCCGCTTTCGTGATCGTACCGGCCGTATCGACCATATCGTCGATCAGTAACACATCAAGCCCTTTCACCTCGCCAATGATCCGCATCTCGGCCACTTCGTTGGCCTTGAGGCGCGATTTGTGGCAGATCACCATCGGCAGACCCAGGTATTTGGAATAACTGCTGGCCCGTTTCGTACCGCCCACGTCGGGGGTGGCGATGCACAGATTGTCCAACGGCAGCGAGCTTTTGATGTATTCCAGGAAAACGGAAGAGGCATACAAATGGTCGACCGGCACATTGAAAAAGCCCTGAATCTGATCGGCATGCAAATCCATCGTAATCAAGCGGTTGATACCGGCCGTACTGAGCATGTCGGCAATCAGCTTGGCGCCGATCGAAACGCGGGGTTTGTCCTTTCTATCCTGGCGAGCCCAGCCGAAATAAGGAATCACGGCAATAATCGAATGGGCCGAAGCGCGTTTGGCGGCATCGATCATAAGCAATAATTCCATCAGATTGTCTGAATTGGGGAAAGTAGACTGTACGAGGAAAACATCCCGGCCACGGATCGATTCTTCATAAGAAACCGAAAATTCACCGTCGGCAAAGTGCTGAATGTTCATCTGTCCCAGAGGACAACCAAGACTTTTGCAAATTTTCTCTGCAAGATACCGGGAATTGGTTCCCGAAAACACCAAGAAAGGAGTTTGTGCACTCATTATTCCGAATATTTATCTTAAAGTAATAGATTTGAATTGTGCGTGCAAAAGTACAAAAAGAAAAGCAGAATAAAGTAAGGAAGGGAGAAGAATTTAGCCGCGCGGACAGCCAAACCCTCTCCCCTTTTCATTTCGTTACGCTTCGAAAGCGTCGTCGTTGTAAGTAAATTTCAATAATTTGCCGGAATAAGCCGGAAGCACCACCTGGTAAGGATAAGCGTCGGTAAGCGTGCTGATGGCGGTTTCGCCCGTCAGCAAATCGGTGAGCCGGGCCGGGTAATTGTCCTTAAACCCGAGGATGGGAAATACCTCCGGCGGAATGCGAACCCATACTTTCTGATCGGCCCGGTCGAAATTAACCACCGCCAGCAAAATATCGTTGCCGTAGGCGCGCATAAACGCATACTGCCGGTTGGAATTGAAATACGGATTGGTGGCATTGGCATACATCAAATCGTAAAAGACGCCTTTGCTGATAACCGGTTCGGTACGCACCACCTGGAGCAACTTGCAATAAGTTTCGCGCAACGCTTTTTCAGCCTCCGTTAGTCCGCCCCCGTCGAAACGCCATCCGTTTATCCACCGTTTCAGGCTATCGACGCTCCAATAATCGAAAATCGTCGTACGGCCGTCGCATCCGCTGAACCCTTCTTCGTCCATCCCCCGTTCGCCTAATTCCTGGCCGGCGTAAATCATCACCGGATTGGTATTCATCGCCGCCGACACAATCATGCCCGGAATGCCCGGCCGCGCATCGCCGGAAAAGAAATCCGAAGCGATACGTTGTTCGTCGTGATTTTCCAGAAAATTAAGCATATTCCGCTGAATGCCCTCCAGCGATTGCCAGCAATGAGAAATATGGCTGGCCGGCGCTTCCCGGCGCATCACCGCCCGCAGGGTATCGTAAAGTCCTACCTTATCGTACAGATAGTCGAAATGGCCCGTATAAATGTAATTCCGGTATTCGCCCGGATTATAAATCTCCGCGATAAAACAAACGTCGCGCACGGCTTTGATCCTCGGAATCACCCAATTCCAGAACTCCACCGGCACCATTTCCGCCATGTCGCACCGGAACCCGTCGACCCCTTTGGACATCCAGAACAACAGAATATCGAACATCTTGTTCCACGTGTCGGGCAGCGGATCGAAATGCCGGCTTCCCCCGTCGAGGTAATCGACGCCGTAATTGAGCTTCACCGTTTCATACCAGTCGTTCGTGCCCGGCGAAGCGGTAAAACAATCGTTGCCGGTTACCTTGGCGGGAAATTCGCTGTATTCGAAATCTTCCTGTTGGGCTCCGAAATGCAGCGCCAGCGGCTGGCCGGGAAGGTAATAAAAATTATTATGGATGTCGAACGCTTTCGAAGTATTGTCGCCCTGGCCCAAATCTTCCATAAACGGCAACCGGGCGTCCGAATGGTATTGCCGGGCCACGTGGTTGGGTACGAAATCGATAATCACTTTCATTCCGGCTTCGTGGGTACGGGCCACCAGGGCTTCGAATTCGCTCATTCTCTCCGTCACATCGTCGGCCAGGTCGGGGTCGATGTCGTAATAATCTTTAATCGCGTACGGCGAGCCGGCTTTTCCTTTCACCACCGCATTATGATCTTTACGGATGCCGTACGGCGAATAATCGGTCTTGGTGGCGTGTTCGATCACGCCGGTATACCATATATGTGTAGCCCCTAATTTCTTAATTTCAGCCAGTGCCACGGCCGTGAAGGCCGAAAATTTACCGACTCCGTTCTCGGCTATCGTTCCGTTTTTCACCGGCGAGGGCCGCAGGTTGCCGAACCATCGCGGAAATACCTGGTAGATAACCATTTTGTTTTCTTGTTGTGTAGCGTTACTCATCGACTTAGTTTTTTAACGAAAGCGCCTTTTCCGGGCTACCTGTAGCAGATCAGGGCTGCAAAGCCTTTTTCCGGGCGTTAATTGCTTTCACCAATGTTTCATATTTATTTTCTTGCAAGACGATTTCGAAAGCCTTCACGGCAGCCATGTAGCCGATACGGGCAATCTGTCCTACATTTTCCAGATCGAACGTTTTATATAAACCGAATTCCTCCGCTTCAATCAGCACATCGCACATTTCCCGATCTTCCAACGTATTGGCACGGAACATATAATGATAGGAACGTTCCGCAATATGAAAAATCGTCTGCTTGTATTTCTGAGGAACCAGCGGGCTGACATTCACCCCGATTACCCGCTGGCATTCTTCCCGGATGATCGACACCGGGAAATTATGGAATAAGCCGCCGTCCACGTAATGAATGCCGTTGATGATAACGGGACTGAAAATAATCGGAATGCTGCACGAAGCCGTCACCGCATCGACAATGGAGCCGGAGCGGAATTCGTGGCTCACGCCGTTGTCGAGATCGGTAGCCATGATGACCATCGGAATCTGGAGATCCTCGATATTTTTGGCGCGCAGATGCCGCTTGAGGAAATAACGGAACCGTTTGCTGTCGAACAATCCCGACTTGGGAAGCTGCAACTGGGCGAACTCGGAAAACTCGCGACCGGTAAAAAGCTCTTTGATTTCATCCGCCCGATAGCCGTCGGCATAAAGCGCTCCCATCAACGCCCCTACGCTGGTACCGGCAATAATATCAGGCAATAAAGCACATTCCTCCAACATTTTAAAGACGCCGATATGTGCAAACCCTTTGGCTCCCCCTCCGCTGAGGGCCAGGCCCAACTTTTTCATTTTCTGGTTTGTCTGTTCCGTCATCTGTATTCAATCTCTTTAATCCGTCGGCAAATATGCTGTTTTTTTTACTACAAAACATAATTATTAAGGAAAAAGTTTCTCGGCTGCTTTATTTTCGCTACATTTACCCAACCCTATTTTTACTAACATTAAATCTAACGAAGCTATGATTACAAGTATTTTCTGGATCATACCGGCCGCCTCGCTCCTGGCGCTGGTATTCGCCTGGTTCTTCTTCCGACAGATGATGAAAGAAAGTGAAGGCAACGCGACAATGGCTAAAATAGCCTCCTTTGTGCGCCAGGGCGCCATGT
>DBFJSK010000009.1:0-12613 GCA_048403675.1 Tannerellaceae bacterium
ACAAGCAGTCTGCCGAATCTCAACAGGAAATTATCGGCAACTTTGCAATGTCCGAACATATAGAGATAGACAAATGGTATAAAGAATCGGGCAATAGCCCGCGTACCAACCGCAGGATCGAAAATATTATAAAAGGGATGAATCCCGGGGATAAGTTGATTATTGCCGATATGACGCGGCTGAGTCGGAAAATGATCGAGATCATGCATCTGCTTTTGCTTTGCATCGAGCGGAAAATCGTTTTACATAGCATCAGCGAAGGATATACTTTCGAGGATAACCTGGATAGTAAAACACTGGCATTTACTTTCGGCTTGGTTTCGGAGATCGAACGGAAGCTGATTTCAATCCGTACGAAGGAAGCGTTGGCGCTGACAAAGAGTAAGGGTATCGTATTGGGACGGCCCAAAGGAAGCCAGCAAATGGGAAAGTTGATGCCGTATAAGGAACAAATCGAAAAGGATCTGAAAAATGAAAATGCAACGTATGCGGCGTTGGCTAAACAGTATAACGTATCGCTTAGCAGTTTCAAACGGTTCGTAAAAGATTATCTTTCCGGAGCTTCCGGTAAGCGAAAGAAAAAAAAGTAAGAGAAAGACAAACACCTGCCACTTCCGTGGTTTAGCCTGTTTCCTTTCTCTTATTTTTTCCGGATTTCATTCTACCGATCTGTACCGCGTTTAGAAGCGCTTTCCACCGGAAGCTGCGCTGTCTGTTTTTTTACCCTTCGTTGTTTACCGGATTGCCGGATGACTTCCCATTTCCCGCCTTCTTTTATTCTTCGCTCCCCTTTTGTCCCTACTTACCGTAGAGGATAATTATCTAATTCGTATACGGTAAACCGGTTATTTCTCGATCCGTATGCGGGCGTCTACTGCAAATAAACCGCGCGGAGTGGCCACCAACGGATTGATGTCCATCTCTTTGATCTCGCTTGCAAAACGGAGCAAGGTGGAGAGGCGAACAATAATATCGGCATATTGCTGTTCGTCGATGCCAGCCTGGCCGCGTGTGCCTTTGATGATGGGATAACCGCGCAGGGAATGAATCATCGAGTAGGTTTCTTCGTACGACAGGGGGGCTAAGCCGTAGGATACGTCTTTGAGCACTTCTACGAAAATACCGCCCAGGCCGCATAAGACGACGTGTCCGAAACGGTCTTCGTATTTCGCACCCAGGAATAGTTCCTGCCCTTTTAACATGGGTTGTACCATAATGCCGGTAACGCCCGGCAGTCGCATCATGCGTTCGTATTCAAACAGCAGATGTTCTTCACAGCGTACATTCAAAGCTACTCCGCCGATGTCGCTTTTGTGCACGGGGCCTACCACTTTGGCCACGACGGGGTATTTTACTTTTTTGGCAAAGGCGAGCAATTCGTCTTTATCAGCCGACGCAAATTCATCGACCAAGGGGATATTGGCCGCTTTCAACAACACGCGTACTTCGTCGGGTTTCAAGTAACCGCTGCCGGGCAGCCTATCGATGATGCGGCGCACTTCGGGTACATCGACTCCATAAAGTTGAATATCGGTGCTGGCCGGGCGCGGGGTGTTGATGACTCGCGAGAGGGCGGTGCCGAGCGTGACCTCGTCCGAGAAATTGACGTGGCCTTTTTTGACGAAGCTTTTCACTTCAGGGCCGGCTGTCACGATGGAAGGCAGGATGGGGAAAATGGGCTTTTTACACTCTTCCATTTTCTTATGAAGCACTTCGTAGGTATCGTAGAGTTTGACCAGGCCGGGACTTCCGAATATCACCACCATCAAATCGATTTCGTCGAACCGGTTTTCGCAATAATCGATGGCGGTAGCCAGGTGTTCGGGCGTGCCGGTTCCGATGATGTCGATGGGGTTGCCCACGGCGGCTCCGGGGAAAAGTTTGGATTTGAGTTCCTCGGCTACGGGGCCTTCCAGGAAGGGAACATTCAAGCGTCCTTTGGAAAGCGCGTCGGCCAACATGACGGCCGGCCCTCCGGCGTGGGTGACAATGGCGCAGTTTTTCCCTTTGACTTCTTTGAGGGTGAAAATGCTGGCTACCGTGGTGAGTTCTTCCCGGCTGAAACAGCGTACGATGCCGGCTTTCCGGAAAAGGGCTTCGACGGCTGAATCGGAACTGGCGATGGCGCCGGTATGGGAGGAGGCGGCTCGTTTGCCCGAGTCGGTGCTTCCGGCTTTGATGGCGGCTATTTTACAGCCTTTGCGGATGAGCGAGGAGGCGTGGTAAAGAAGTTTGTCGGGCTGTTTGATTTGTTCGATATAGAGCATCTTTATCTTCGAATCCAAGACGGGATCGAAATGGCGATCCATGTATTCCAAAATGTCTTCTACGCCGTTTTGGGTGGAGTTGCCCACCGACCAAACCGAGGAAAAGCGCAAGCCTTTGGTAAGCGCCGACTCGATAATAAAGAGCGCTGTGCCGCCTGAACTGGAAATAAAGTCCACTCCGGCAGGGTGGAATTCGGGAATGGGTTGGGTAAAGACGCCATGGTAGTTCATATTCATCAGCCCGATGCAATTGGGCCCGATCAGGGCGGCGTCGGCTTCGTTGACGATGTCGAGCATTTGTTTCTCTAAAACGCCTCCTTCGGGGGTTTCTTCCCCGAATCCGGCCGAAATGACGATGAAGGCTTTCACTCCTTTTTCTTTGGCTAATATTTCCATCACTTCCGGACAAGATTTGCCGGGGATGGAGATGATAGCCAGTTCGGTTTCCGGTATGTCGCGTACCGAAGCGTAGGAGCGGACTCCCTGTACGTCTGTTTCTTTGGCGTTTACAACGTATAAGTCTCCTTGGTATTTTCCATCCAACAGGTTGCGTACCAACCGGCCGCCTGGTTTGTGTACATTGTTGGAACCTCCCACCACTACGATGCTTTGAGGATTGACTAATTCTCGGTTAATCATGACATTTTGATTGATTAGATTCAACGAACGGGAACAAATATAGTTTTTTCTCCGGTTATATCGTTGAATAAAGGATAAATTATTTACATTTTGCACTCTCCGAAAGCAACCAGTCGCACCAGTCGTCCATCCCGTCGCCGCTCACGGCCGATACCTTGAACAAGGTCAGCTTTTCATTGACCCGCCGGGCGTTTCCGCTCATCGTTTCCACATCGGCACGCAGGTAGGGTAACAGGTCGGTTTTGTTTATTACGCAGACCTCGGCTTGCCGGAAAATAGTGGGGTATTTCAAAGGTTTGTCGTCGCCTTCGGTCGTGCTGACGATGACGACTTTCCGGTTTTCTCCCAGATCGAACAGGGCCGGGCAAACCAGGTTGCCTACGTTTTCGATGAAAAGAATGGCTCCTTCGGCCGGATCGAGATGTTTGACCGCGTGATTGACCATAGCGGCGTCCAGATGACAGCCGGTACCGGTATTTACCTGGAAAACGGGAACGTCGAGGGCGGCAATGCGGTCGGCGTCATTGGAGGTTTGTTGATCGCCTTCGATAACGTAGATCGCCCGTTTGCCTTTTAAGCGCCGGATGGTTTCTTCCAACAGGGTTGTCTTGCCCGAGCCGGGAGAACTCATAAGGTTCAAAACAACTAATTTCCGGGCTTCGAAGTATCCCCGGTTGCGTTCGGCCAGGAGGTTGTTGCGCATCAGAATATCTTGTTCGATGGCGATAACCGTTCGTTCTTCGGCTGAAGGGTGAGCGTGTTCATGTCCGTGGGCATGGGTATGATCTGCTTCGTGATCGTGTGAATGATGATGCTCCGAGCATCCGCAAGTTCCGCACATAAGTTTCTTTTTTTATTAGGTTTAGCTATTTCTTTATTTGATTACAATCGATTTGACGCGTAGCTCTTTTCCTTTTAACAATTGGAAATACCAGGAGCCGCAATGCGGGCACGGTGTGAGTAAGGTAGGTAGGGGGTAGCGGGTTTCGCATTCGGCGCAGCGGGCTTCCCCGTCGATATAATGGCGAATGATCCGGGCTTCTTCCAACAGACTGCCTTTCACGGCGCTTTCCAAGGCAAATTCGAGGGTAGGGATTTCTACGCCGGACAGGCGCCCGATTTCCAGTTCCAATTCTTCTATGGCCGTGGCCTGATGTTGCCGGGCTTGTTCTTCGGCTAAAGCTACTATACTTTGGGCAATCGATAATTCATGCATAAATTATAATGTATCAAAAACGTCTTTATTCCCATCAAAGAGCCTGCTTTTTCCTAAAGCGAGCCTTAAATATAACAAAATCCGGAAAAAGGATGTTGATTCTTTCCGATTTCTTTTTTCTTTTGGTTCGATGCAAGGTGAATCGGCTCGAACAAGGCATGTGTCGAGGCTCATTAAAGGGCTGCCACTCCGGTCGCGGAAAAAGAAGTTCTCTTTTCTTGCCAGGCAGCCGCCACAGCTAATTGGCCTACTGCAATCCAGCTATCGTTGCAAGGTATGCGCCCCGGCAGGTAAAAAGGAACGCCCGCTGCTGCAAACTGCTGCTGTAAATATTCCGTCAGTCGTTTATTTTGAAAACATCCCCCGGAAGCTATCACTCGGGATGCGCCCGTCTGGTGCATCAAACTTATCGCTTTCTCTTTCAAGCTATCCGCCAGCGCCTCATGAAAACGGAGGGAGAGCAGACCAGGCGGGATATTTTGTTCTATCCCTGCCAAAAGCCGGGCAAATAATGGGCGCAGCGAAAGGATCTCTCCCCGATCCTCCCAACAAAGGGCGTTTTCGTTCGCCCGCAAACTACCAGCGGCACTATCCGAAAGGCGGGTTTTGCTCAGGCGGGTTTCAATCGTCTCCCCCTTCCTGTCTTCTTCGTAAAAAGCGGCTTGTTGCTCCAACAAAATGGCTGCTTCCCCCTGCCGGGTAGATTGGTCGCAAAAGGCCAGCAGCGACGAGACGGCGTCGAATAAACGGCCCGCGCTGGATGCGGACGGACATTGAATGCCTTTCTCCAACATGTGTTCCAACATCTGGATTTTATTTTTTCCGATCCGCTGTACAAAACGATGGGGATAGGGCAGGCCGTATTGCCAAAGATAGGCTACGGCCATACGCCAGGGTTCGAAAGCGGCTTTGTCTCCTCCTGGCAACGGAATGTATTCGAAATGCGCCAATCGTCGGTAAGTAGCCCGGTCGCACCAAAAGAATTCTCCGCCCCAGCTATGGCCGTCGTCGCCCCAACCGGTGCCGTCGAGCAAAAGGGCGATAACGGGTTCGGTCAAACCGTGTTCCAACATACAAGCGGCCGCATGGGCATGATGATGTTGTACACGCAGCAAAGGCAGTCCTTCGGCTTCTGCCTGGTGGATAGCTTCGCGGGTGGATAGATAGTCGGGGTGCCGATCGCATACCAACAAACGAGGGGTAAAGCGAAACAGCCGGCGGAAACGTCCGAGCGCTTCGATATAAAACGCATAAGTTTCGCTGTTTTTCAGATCGCCGATATACTGGCTTTGCAGGATTGTTTCGCCTTTCCCGAGGGCAAACGTATTCACCATCTCGGCTCCGAAAGCCAGGATACCGTCGACCGGCCGGGAAGTAAGCAAGGGTTCGGGCACATACCCCCGGCTGCGACGCAGCAGGCATGTCTGACCACCGCACACCTGCACCACGGAATCATCGACCCGGTTGTATATTTCGCGGTTATGATGTACTATCAATTCCACTTTCCCTCCCAACTGGGCTTCGGCTTCGGAAGGGGTAATAGCTATCGGCAGCTCGCTTATATTTCCGCTGGTCATGACCAGTGCGGACGTACTCAACCGTTCGAACCAATCGTAATGGAGGGGCATATAAGGCAAAAGGCAGCCTATGGTTTGCATACCCGGATGTACCCCCTGAGCTAAAGGCGCGGGAATTTCTTTCTCCGGCCGGGCACTCAGCAAAACGACAGGACGTCGCCAGGAAGCAAGGCAAGTCTTTTCTTCCGGCCCGAGCCTGGCATAGGTTTCCACGCTTTCCACGTTGGGAAACAGCACGGCAAAAGGCTTGGTTTCCCGCTCTTTGATTGCCCTCAGACGATCTACCGCTTTTTCATTGCAAGCGTCGCAAACCAGATGATACCCTCCGATGCCTTTGGCGGCGATCACGCAACCTTCTTCGATAAGCCGGCTGGTAAGAGCCAGTAAAGTCGGATAATCGGTGATCTTCCGTCCGTTATATGTAGCGTAATAGATCGGGCCGCATCGATTGCAAGCTACCGGCTGGGCATGGAACCGCCGATCGCCCACAGCGGTATATTCCCTTTGGCAATCCGGGCAAAGGGAAAAGCCGGATAGGGTCGTCCGGCTGCGGTCGTAAGGCAAATCGAGGATGATGGAAAACCGGGGGCCGCAATGCGTACAATTAATAAATGGATAAGCCAACCGGTGCGGCTGCCGACGACGGTCGGCCAGACAATCGGCGCAAACGGCAATATCGGGAGATACCTGGGTAACTTCGGCCGATTCCGAACGGCTGGGCGCAATAGAAAATCCTTTGTATAAATCTTCGTCGTCGGTTTCTTCTTCCGTAACGAGAATCCGGCGGATAGACGCTACCGGCGGATGTTCGGTTTGAATACGTCGAAGCAAAACCCGCTTCTTTTCTTCCGAAAGAATCGCCCGGATACACACCCCGTCGTTGCGGTTATCGACTTCTCCCCTTATCCCCATTTCGGTAGCGATACGGTAAAGAAAGGGGCGAAAGCCCACTCCTTGCACAAGGCCCTGAATAAGTAGTACGGTTATGTTCACGCGCATACATTCCAAATTAACGGCCGGCCCTACCGCCAGCCAGCTTTTGCTTTTCGGATGTAAAGATAACAGCTTTATCCGCGTAGCTGTCTATCCGGGTTATAAATAATATCTATGCCCTACATCCTATTTTTTAAAACATAATCCTTACCTTTGAAGTTATATGAATAGTAATAAATATTATATAATATGTGTCTGGCAATCCCCGGAAAAATACAAAGCATCGACGGAAGCATTCCCGAACTGGCTATGGCCGAAGTGAATTTCGGAGGGATCGTGAAAACCATCTGCATTCAATGGATCGACGCTACCGTAGGCGATTATATTCTGGCGCATGCCGGCATGGCCATTGCCCGGATAGATGCATCGGAAGCCGAAGCGACGTTGCGTGACCTCGCTCAACTCTCCCGCCTATGAAATATATCGACGAATATAGGGAGAGCGGGCAGGTAAAAGCACTAGCCGACGCGATCCGCCGAACAGTCAGCCGGCCGTGGAACCTGATGGAAATCTGCGGCGGTCAGACCCATGCCATCGCCCGGGACCGGCTGGAAGAAATGCTCCCTCCGGAAATTACGTTATTACACGGGCCCGGCTGCCCTGTCTGTGTAACCCCGATGGCGTTTATCGATCAGGCGCTCCGGCTGGCCTCGCGTTCGGATGTGATATTGACTACTTTCGGCGATATGATGCGAGTACCCGGCAGCCGGGAAGATCTGCTTCACGCCAAAGCTTCGGGAGCGGACGTCCGGATGCTTTATTCACCACTCGATGCCGTCAAACTGGCGGAAGAAAACCCTGGCAAAGAAATTATCTTTTTCGCCATCGGTTTCGAAACGACGGCGCCCGTTCATCTGATGGCGCTGAAAGAGGCTATCCGGAAAAAGATGCTAAATTTTTCTTTGTTGACTTCGTTATTCCGGGTACCTCCCGCTATCGAAGCCATTCTGTCCGATCCCGATAACCGGGTAAACGGTTTCCTTACCGCCGGCCATGTTTGTGCCATTACCGGAAATGCGCCCTATCATCGGTTGGCCACCGCCTACCGTACCCCGATGGTGGTAGCCGGATTCGAACCGGTGGATTTGCTGTACGCCATTTACCGTTGTCTGGTGCAGCTCGAAACGGGGCGGTGCGAAGTGGAAAACGCCTACAAAAGAGCGGTTCCCGAGCAAGGTAATCCGGCGGCGCGGGCGCTTATGGAAGAGATGCTCGAACCTTGCGACCAAGCATGGCGGGGAATCGGCGTACTCCCTGCAAGCGGACTGCGACTAAAAGAAGCATACAGCCGCTTCGACTGTCTGAAAAAATGGCCGGTAGCTTCCGCCAGCAGTTCTCTCACAAAGGAAACGGCCTGCGCCCTTACCCTAAAAACGAAACAAATCTCTGCCGACAACACGCCTACCCCGTATCGCCCCGTTCCCATGCCGGGGGAATGTATAGCCGGCGCCATTATGCGGGGATTAAAACAACCGGCCGACTGTACTTATTTCGGAACGACCTGCCATCCGGAACATCCGCTGGGCGCTCCGATGGTATCTTCGGAAGGCGTATGTGCAGCTTACTATAAATACAGATAACCCATGATAGAAACAAATTGCCCCCTACCCTTCGACGATACCGACCGAGTGCTCCTGGCGCACGGGGGGGGCGGACGCCTGACGCATAAACTCATCAGCGAGATTTTCTACCCCGCCTTCCGGAACCCGCTTCTGGAACAAGATCACGACGGTTCGGTATTTCCGGTGGAAAAAGGAAGGCTGGCCTCTAGCACCGATTCCTTCGTTGTCGATCCGATCTTTTTTCCGGGGGGCGACATTGGCGATCTGGCTGTAAACGGCACGGTCAACGATCTGGCTTGTTGCGGCGCCCGTCCGCTTTACCTGACGGCCGGGTTCATTTTGGAAGAAGGATTGCCGCTGAACGATCTGCGCCGCATCGTCGGCTCGATGCAAAAAGCCGCGCAAAAGGCGGGGGTGGAGATCATCGCCGGCGACACGAAAGTGGTGGAAAAAGGCAAATGTGACAAATTATTTATCAACACCAGCGGTATCGGCTGCGTAGAAGAAGGCATTCATATCGCTCCCTCCCGGGTACGCCCCGGCGACGCGGTGATTTGCACCGGCCCGATCGGCGCCCACGGCGTCACCATCCTTTCCGCCCGGGAAAGCCTAGGATTCGAAACCACCCTCCAAAGCGATACAGCTTCTTTAAACCATCTCATTTTAAATTTGTTAAAAGAGATAGAAGAAGTACATGTATTACGCGATCCCACACGGGGCGGCGTGAGCGGTACGCTGAATGAAATCGCCCAGGCCGGCGCAGTGGAAATCATCCTGGAAGAATCCTTGCTCCCTATTCCTGAAGCCGTACAAGCGGCCTCCGATCTGCTCGGCCTCGATCCGTTGTATATTGCCAACGAAGGACTTGTCCTTATCCTGCTTCCGGAAAATCGGGCGTCCGAGGCTCTTCGTTTGCTCAGACAACATCCGGAAGGTAAAGCCGCCGCCGTAATCGGGCATGTAAGGCCCCTTACCGGCAACCGGCCGTTAGTAAAAATGAAAACACGCTACGGAGGCACGCGCATTGTCGATATGCTCAGCGGTGAACAACTGCCCCGTATCTGTTAAAAAAGCAAGTGCTGAATACGTAACTAAATAATACGCGAGTATATGGAAAATAAAAAACCTACCGTCTACGAAGAATGCTGCCAGAAAGGAATCTCCCGGCGGGATTTCCTGAAATTCTGTACGGCTATGGCTGCCTGGATGGGTCTGGAATCCACCGGAGTAGCGCAAGTAGTCCATGCCTTGGAAACCAAATCTCGACCTCCCGTCATCTGGCTTCATTTCCAGGAATGCACCTGCTGCACCGAATCGTTCATTCGCGCCGCTCATCCGGTGGTAGCTACGCTGCTGCTGGATCAAATCTCTCTCGACTATACCGAAACGTTGATGGCCGCCGCCGGCGAACAAGCCGAAGCCGCCAAAGAGGAAACGATGAAAAAATACTTCGGCGACTATATTCTGATGGTAGAAGGTTCCGTTCCGACAGGCAATCCCGGCTATTGCTGTGTAGGCGGAAAAAGCGCCATGCAGGACTTGGAAGCCTGCGCCAAAGGTGCCAAAGTAGTGATTGCCTGGGGTAATTGCGCCAGCGCGGGCTGCGTACAAGCCGCCAATCCCAATCCGACAGGCGCCAAAGCCATCCATAAAGTACTCAAGGGAAAGCCGCTGATGAATATCCAAGGTTGCCCGCCTATTGCCGACGTGATGGCCGGCGTGATCGTGTACATGCTGACATTCGAGCGGATGCCGCAACTCGACGGCCTGGGACGTCCGGAAATGTTTTACTCGCGCCGCGTACACGATACCTGCTACCGCAGAGCTAATTTCGATGCCGGTTTGTTCGTGGAAAGTTTCGACGACGAAAACGCCAAACACGGCTACTGCCTTTACAAAGTAGGCTGCAAAGGCCCCAGCACGTATAATTCATGCGGCATTATCAAATGGAACGAAGGCACCAGCTATCCTATCCAGAGCGGACACCCCTGCATCGGATGCAGCGAAGCCGGTTTCTGGGACAACAGCCCCTTCTATAAACGGATGCCCGACGTGCACGGATTCGGCATCGAAGCCACCGCCGACCAGATCGGACTCGCCCTCGGGGCCGCCACGGCCGCCGGAATCGCCGTACACGCCGTGGCCACCAATATCCGGAAAAAGAAACTTATTGAAAACGAAGAACCCGAAGATCAATCGACCCTTTAAACCCTTTGAACATGTCTGAAAGAATAGTTATCGACCCTATCACCCGCATCGAGGGACACCTCCGGGTAGAAGCCAATATAGAAGGCGGCCAAGTAAAAGACGCCTGGAGTTCCGGTACGATGGTACGCGGAATCGAAAACATCGTAAAAAACCGCGATCCGCACGATGCCTGGGTATTTGTAGGGCGGGTATGCGGTGTCTGCACCTCCATTCATTCGCTTTGCAGCGTCCGGGCGGTAGAGAATGCGTATAAAGTATCCATTCCGCCTAACGCCGAGATGGTGCGCAACCTCATGGAAGCCGTGCTTTATATGCACGACCATACCGTTCATTTCTATCAACTGCATGCGCTGGACTGGGTAGATGTGGTATCGGGCTTGAAAGCAGATCCCAAGGCGGCTGCTCTCCTGGCGCAGCAATTATCTCCCTGGGCCAAAAACACCGAAGGCTATTTCACGGCGGTGCAAGATAAATTGAAGAAGTTCGTAGCCAGCGGCCAGCTCGGTATCTTTGCCAACGGGTATTGGGGACATCCGGCTTACAAACTCACCCCGGAACAAAATCTGATTGCTACCGTACACTACCTCGATGCACTGGAATGGCAGAAAGAAGTGGTAAAAGTACATGCTGTTTTCGGCGGTAAAAACCCGCACCCCAACTTCCTGGTGGGCGGCATGCCTTGCAGCATCGACATGAATGAGGCCAACGCCATCAATTCCGACCGTCTTTCGCTTGTCAAACAAAAACTGGACGAAGCGAAGACCTTCATCGACCAGGTATATATTCCCGATTTGCTGATGATCGCCGGAGTTTACAAAGACGAATGGAGCCATATCGGCGGAGGCGTACGCAACTACCTTTCGTACGGCGACTTCCCGATGTACGAATACGGGGCGACCGACAGCTATAAAATTCCGCGCGGCATCGTACTCGACCGCGACTTGACTAAGGTGCACCCGGTCGATGCCAACTCCTCGGAAGAAATTCAAGAATATATTTATCATTCCTGGTATAAGTATACCCAAGGCGATAAAGTCGGACTGCATCCTTACGAAGGGGAAACTCTTTTGGAGTATACCGGCCCGAACCCTCCCTACAAACACTTGGATGTAGCCGATAAATACAGTTGGATTAAAACGCCGCGATGGCAGCAAAAGCCGATGGAAGTAGGGCCGCTGGCCCGGATGATCGTTTCGTACGCGGCCGGAAAAGAGCCTCAAAAATCGACTGTCGACAACTTGCTCCAAGCTTTAAATTTACCGCCCGAAGCGCTGTTTTCGACTTTGGGTAGGACGGCGGCACGCGGCCTCGAAACCCAATTGGTGGCTGGCTGGGCGCAAGAATTTTATGCACAATTGCTTAAAAATCTGGAAAACGGCGACTCCCGTATGGTGAACCAGGAATTATGGAATAATCAAAAGTGGCCCGAGCACGAACAAGGCGTCGGCCTGACCGAAGCGCCTCGCGGAGCATTGGCTCACTTTATCGTGATTGAAAACAACCGGGTGAAGAACTACCAAATGGTGGTGCCTACTACCTGGAACGCCTCTCCCCGCGACGAAAACGGTATCCGTTCCGCCTACGAAGAAGCGCTGATCGGAACGCCTATCTACGATCCGAAACAACCGCTCGAAATTTTACGAACCATTCATTCGTTCGACCCCTGCCTGGCCTGCGCCGTCCATTTGTATGATGAAAAAGGGACGCCCATCCACCAGGTGACGGTGGAAGGCTGACGAATCGTTAATAAAGAAGCCTATGAGAAGTAGAAAAATTCCGTTAAGAGAGGTCTATGTATGGGAGATTCCCGTACGTTTTTACCACTGGATCAATGCCGCCTGTATCGTCATTTTGTGTGCGACCGGCTTTATCATCGCCGATCCTCCGGCTTTGTTGATGGATAAAGAAGCTTATTTCAACTACTGGTTCGGCGTGGTGCGGTTTATCCATTTCGTGGCTGCATTCGTTTTCTTTTTCAATTTCGTATACCGGTTATATTGGGGATTCGTAGGAAACCGGTATGCTTTCTGGACGAACTTTATTCCATTGAAAAAGAAACAGTGGGACGAGATTATCGAAGTGATTAAGGTAGATATTCTGATGATAAAAAACAAACCGGTGGATAGCATCGGCCATAATGCGTTGGCCAGT
>DBFJSK010000010.1:0-13017 GCA_048403675.1 Tannerellaceae bacterium
TACCGCCTGTATACGCAGCACCTCTTCGCTGTTCTTGTAAAAATCCTTCATCACCAGGGTTTTCAGTTCGTTAATATCGGTCGTCTCCTTGCCGAATCCCTGCTGGATAACCAGCGACACATCCTTCAACCCGTATTTGGGCATTTTGGCCCGCGCATTATCGATCATTTCCGGCGGCACCTCCTGGCCGATCAGCACTACTTTCACTTCGCGCTTTTCGCTCGTGTCGGTAACCGACTTGCTCAGAATCTGGGTATTGGGGAAAAGCAGTTCTTCCGTGATAAACGCCCGCACCCGGTCGTTGAAATAGCTGCTGCGGATCAGGTTATAACTCAGAAAAAGGCTCGGCACGATGGTAAAGAACACAATGATACCCACGTAGCGGGTGACCACCTTCTCGCGTTGCTTGTCGAGAAAAACCTTTTTGGGATATTTCAGCAAGCGTACCACCACGTAAGTGGCCAGACTGATAAATACGGTATTGATAAAATAAAGATAGAAAGCGCCGAAGAAATAATACAAATTGCCGCTGGCCAACCCGAAACCGGCCGTGCAAAGCGGCGGCATCAAGGCGGTGGCGATGGCTACCCCCGGTATGACATTCCCTTTACTTTTGGTGGAACTGGCCACGATGCCGGCCAAGCCGCCAAAGAAGGCAATCAGCACGTCGTATACCGTAGGCTGCGTACGGGCCAGCAGCTCGCTCTGGGCCTCGCTGATGGGGGAAATCAGAAAATACAGGGTGGAAGTAATCACGCTGAACACCGTGGCGGTGGCAAAATTGCGGAACGACCGTTTAATCAGTTCGAAATCGGAAATTCCCAGGCCCAGCCCGAAACCCATGATAGGTCCCATCAACGGCGAGATAAGCATGGCGCCGATAATAACGGCCGTGGAATTGGTATTAAGCCCCAACGAAGCCACAAACGTGGCGAAAATCAATACCCACAGGTTCGTCCCCTTGAAATCGATTCCTTTTTTAATCGATTCGATCGTGTCCAACTCGTCCTCTTTTTCCTGACGGACATCAAAATTTCGGACAAAAAAGTCCCTGACCTGTTTATGTAGTAATCCTTTTTCCATATTCCCGTTTTTCAGCCCTCTTTACCGGATGTTGTTTTCCCCGGGCGAAACACGCCTAAGCCTTCGCCCTGTATAAGCCCTGCAAAGATAAAAAAGTATCGGCATATAGCCGTTGTAAACGTACGAATTGTTTGTTATTCTCTTTCTAAAAAAGTACATTTGCAACCACAACAAATGAAAAGAAAAACAAGCTGTTTCTCTTTGTTTTGAAAGAAAACAGTTATCATCACAAGCTGGCAGACATGATTAGACAATACCTTCTTTTTCTCTTTCTCTTCACAACTTTCCCGACGGTTAAGGCCCAAGCGATCTCGCGGGAGGCGGTGAAAGACTCGCTCCGGCGCGAACTGTCGGGCGTGCAAGAAGAAGGCAAGCGGCTGGAAACGATCACCAACCTGATGGATATTTGTCGCGGCAAAGAACAGTTGGAACATGCCTACACCTTGCTCGCCGAAGCCAAGAAAGTAAACGATCCGTATTATAAGGAAGTGGCGCTGACGGAGATTCTGCGTTTTTTCGTCAATACCGACCAACCCGACAGCGCACGCCATTACCTGGATATAGCCCGGCAAGAACTGTCGGGCAAAGTGCGGGAAAGCCTTATCTGCTACATGAACATGATGCTCGACGTGCGTACGGTTTGCTATACCAACGGAGAAGAAAAGAAAAAGATCCTGGCCGACAACCTGATGAAGCTCGAAACGGACAAGGAACTCTCGCCGTTCGAAAAGGCGGCGGCCTATTATATTCTGGGCATCTCGGGCAATTTTTCCGCCAAAGTGCAAAACGAGCTTGAACAGGCGCGCGAACAAGGCTTCGATTATGCATACAAGGCCGCCGCCATCATGGAAAAAATCCCTCTCCGGTATTCGATTCTTTACCGCCAATTGATTTATTTCAACCTCTGCATGGACATCAATTCGCCCGAAAAAGCCCAATTGGCTATCGACTACCTGAAAACCCTTCAGGCCTACGCCCAGACCGAGGAAATGAAGAAAAGACCTTATGTACACAAGCGGCATTGGCTGAACGCGTTGATGGATCTGGCCTCCTCCGCGCCTTATATCGGGGAAGACCTGGCGGCGAGTTATTACCGGCAGTTTCTCGCGCTCAACCGCGCTTATCCGGAAGACGCCAGCGTATCGCCCGAATACGAACGATCGGTAACGTCGCTCAATTATTATACCGGCATCAAAAATTATAAAAAAGCCATCGATTATTGCGATTCCACCATCGAAAGCCTGCGCGATGCGAATTTCGGCGATCATGCGGTTGAAATGATTCCCTTGAAAATAGCCATGTACGATTCGCTGCACATGTATAAAGAAGCCGTGCGCACCTATGAAGAATACGTGGCCCTTCTGGACAAGATTTACAAAAAGAATCTGGAAGAAAAACTTCAGAACCAGGAGATACGGGTGGATGCCGATAAACTGATCGTAGAAAAAAAGACCCTCGAACTGGACTTGCAAAAAAGCAAAGCGGAAGGCTATTTTTTCCTGGCTTTGTTCGTATGCGCTCTCTCGGCCGTTTTTTACATCTTCTTCCGGTTGGACAAAATGAAATCCCTCTACCAGAAATTGCAGGAATCGAACCAACAGATTCTGGTGGCCAACGAAAAAGCACAGGAAAGCGAAAAAATGAAAAACGCCTTCATCCGCAACATGTACCACGAAGTGCGCACCCCGCTGAATGCCATCAACGGCTTTTCAGCCTTGATTGCAGGGGAGGAAGACCTGGAAATGGAGGAAAAACAGCAATACAGCCGGATTATTCACGAAAATTGCATCTTGCTTACCTCGATGATGGATAATGTACTTAAAATCGCCCAGCTCGACAGTTCGAACGAAAAATTCCCGATCGAGGCGGTGAACATCCGCATCCTCTGCCAGCGGGAGATGGATCAATTGGCACAAAAGCAGCGTAAAGAGGGCATCGATTACCGGCTGGAAGGCGACGAGAAACCGGCGGTTGTGCAAACCAACCCTACCTATTTTGCGTTAGTGATCGGACGGTTGCTCAACAATGCGAATAAATTCACCGAAAAAGGAGAAATCGTGCTGGCTTACCAGACCAGCCCGGACGGACAACACATGGTGGTGACGGTAACCGATACCGGCTGCGGCATTCCCGCCGGCAAGCACGAATGGATATTCGAACGCTTCTCCAAAACCAATGATTTCGTACCCGGCACAGGCCTCGGGCTTTACCTCGCACGTGTGATAACCGAACGGCTGGAAGGCACCCTCGTAGCCGATCCGATGTATACCGGAGGCGCCCGGTTCGTGCTGACGCTGCCGCTTCGTTACGATAGCCGGATAAACGGCTAGGCGAAGAATTTTCCGACATAAGGCAACTCTTTCAGAGGCAGATCCCGTTTGATGGTAAAGGCCAGGAAGACCGCCAACAGCAACGTGCGATACGCCAGCCGGGCCGTTTCCGAATCGATGGAAGGCCACATGCCGGCGCCATACAAGGCGGCGGCAAGCAGGCTATAGACCGCCGCCGATTTCAAGTCGTAAGCGATTGGAAATTTCTTTTGCCCCACGAAATAGGAAAGAAGCATCATCAGCAGGTTGCAGCAGAAAGAGGCCCAAGCGCAGGCCATATAGCCGTATACGGGGCAGAACACCACGATAATCGTTACCGTCGCCACACAGCCGATAGCCGAGAAGTATGCGCCCCAGCGGGTTTGGTCGATCAGTTTATACCAGAGGGAGAGGTTAAAATAGATTCCGAAAAACAATTCGCCGAGCATCACGATCGGCACCACCCGCAGGCCGGGATAATAGGCCGGAGCCACGAAATGCTTCAATATATCCATATAGAACATCACGCCTAGGAAAATGAACAAGGCGAAAATCAGAAAATATTTCATCGCCTCGCTGTAGGCGCGTTTGTTATCGTTGCTTTTATTGCGGGCGAAAATAAAGGGTTCGTACGCGTAGCGGAAGGCTTGGGTGAACATGACCATGACCACGGCGATCTTGAAACAGGCGCCGTAAATACCGAGTTGTTCGTCGGCATAGGCCTTGTCTTCAAACAGAAAGGGAAACAGAATCTTATCGGCCGTTTGGTTGAAAATACCGGCGATGCCCAAAATCAGGATGGGAAAAGAGTACGACAGGATTTGCTTCAGCATGCGCCAGTCGGCTTTGGCGCGCAATCCGGGCAGCAAGTCGGGCAACAGCATGCCCAAGGTAACGAGGGTAGTGATGACATTGGCGATAATCACATACCCTACGCCGTAGTCGGGGCGGTAAAACCAATCGACGGTATGGGGGGCGTGCACCGCCAGATAGGGGCAAATTATCAGAAAAAAAATATTCAGCAAGATATTGAGGAAGATATTGAGCAGCTTGATGCCGGCAAAACGCCAGGCTTTTCCTTCATAGCGCAGGAAGGCGAAGGGAATACAGCAGAAGGCGTCGACAGCCACGATGCCGGCCATCATGCCTATATATTCGGGATGGGAAGCGTATCCGAGCTTATCGCTGATAAAAGGCAAGGCGGCGAAAACGCTCCCGGCGAACAGAACAGACGTAACGAGCAGCGAGCGGAGCACCGACGCGTACACCCGCATCGGTTCTTTTTCTTCGTCTTTATTGATAAAACGGAAAAAACCTGTTTCCATGCCGTAGGTCAGAAGCACCAAAAGCAGCGCCGTCCAACCGTACAGGTTCGTGATGATTCCATACTCGCCCGTGCCGGTCAGCACACGGGTATACATCGGCACCAGCATCCAGTTGAGGAAGCGTCCTACAATGCTGCTCAATCCATACACGGCTGTCTCCTTGGCCAGCCGTTTCATTCCTCCTGCCATACTTTTCTTTTAATCAAATAAGAAACCTTGCTCGCTTGCCCGGCTGCGTCCCAGATGGGTATAGGCCAATTCGGTAGCCTCGCGTCCGCGGGGGGTGCGTTTTAAAAATCCTTCTTTTATCAGAAAGGGTTCGTATACCTCTTCCAACGTCCCCGGATCTTCCCCCAGGGCGGTGGCGATGGTAGTCAGCCCTACGGGGCCGCCGTTAAATTTATCGATAACCGTGGTCAGTAATTTATTGTCGATCTGATCAAGCCCGTACCGGTCGATATTGAGGGCCTCCAGCGAATAGCAGGCAATGGCCTTGTCGATGTCGCCCGATCCTTTTACCTGGGCAAAGTCGCGTACGCGACGCAGCAGGGCGTTCGCGATACGGGGGGTGCCGCGGCTGCGGGAGGCGATTTCGCGGGCGGCATCCGGTTCGCAACGCACGCCCAAGATGTCGGCGCTGCGCAACACGATACGGGTAAGCGTCTGCATATCATAATATTCGAGGTGCATATTGATCCCGAAACGGGCGCGCAGAGGGCTGGTAAGCAAACCGCTCCGGGTGGTGGCGCCCACCAGGGTAAAGGGGCAGAGGTCAATCTGGATGGAGCGAGCGCTGGGGCCTTTGTCGAGCACGATGTCGATGCGGTAGTCTTCCATAGCCGAATAGAGGTATTCCTCCACAATGGGGCTGAGCCGGTGGATCTCGTCGATAAACAGCACGTCGTTTTTTTCGAGCGACGTGAGCACGCCAGCCAAATCGCCCGGTTTGTCGAGTACAGGCCCGGAAGTCACTTTGAAGCCGACCCCGAGTTCGTTGGCTATGATATTCGAAAGGGTAGTCTTGCCCAGCCCGGGAGGCCCGTGCAGTAATACATGGTCGAGGGCTTCTTTACGCATCCGGGCGGCCATGACAAACACTTTGAGGTTCTCCACCACCTTGGCTTGTCCGCTGAAATCGTGGAAAGAAAGCGGCCGGAGGGCGTTTTCGTATTCCCGTTCGTTTTCGGGCACGTGTGCATCTCTTATATCAAAATCGTCTTCCATATCCTTTTTCATTGACTGGCAAAGGTAATAAAATCGGAGAGATACCGGGAAGTATTTGCCGGCTAATTCGCAGGCGGCGGCGAGCGCATGCCGACATGTTTTTCTTTCGATAATTGTCGAAAGCATGGAAAACAATTGTCGAAGAAATAAATAACAATTGTATTTTATTCGTTCGACAAATGTCGAACGAATTACGGATAAGGGTAAAAAAGGGATTCGTCCCCCTTCTTGTCAAGCCTACACCCTAAAGAAAAACATGCAAATGCCCTGCCTCCGCTTCTTTTTGAGGCCCAGGCTACACTTCTGCCATTCTTCTGCCATTAAAGAGCACACCCCCCAACGGGTTCTTCCGCTTGATACGACGTGCGATACGCGGGAGATACTTTAATATAAATCTTATCTTTTTCAAAATATTTTAAAAACAGGAAGCGCTCCGGAAATAATTCTATACATTTGTAGACATACCCTAAAAGAGAAAAAGCAAATGCCGAATACGAAATTCCTCACCTCGTCCGACAATAACAACCGTAACGAGCTACTGAAAAAAAAGATTATTCATTACTATATCACCAACGGCGACGCCACGATTGCCGAACTTTGCAAAGAGATGAACCTGAGCATCCCCACCGTGACCAAACTCATCGGCGAATTGCAGGACGACGGCTATATCCTCGACTTCGGCAAACAGGAAACCAGCGGCGGCCGCAAACCCAGCATTTACGGCCTGAACCCCGCTTCGGGTTATTTCGTGGGGGTCGATGTGCTGCACGACCGGCTGAACTGTGCCGCCGTCGATTTCAAGGGAGATAAAATCCGTATTGAAGAAAACATCCCCTATGCGTTGGAAAACACGCCGGCCGCTTTGGAACGGCTTTGCCAGTGCATCGAGGAATTTATCAGTTCGCTGGCCATCACGCGCGATAAGATTCTGGCCGTCGGGGTGAATATTTCCGGCCGGGTAAACCCGGTAGCGGGTTATAGCTACAGCATTTTCTATTTTGAAGAGAAACCCCTTTCGCAAATCCTTGAAGACAGGTTGCATATCAAGATTTATATCGAAAACGATACCCGGGCCATGACTTACGGCGAATATATGCAAGGTGTTGTGAAAGGCGAAAAAAATATACTGTTCGTCAACATGAGCTGGGGGTTGGGGCTAGGTATCATTATCGACGGCAAACTATATTACGGAAAATCCGGTTTTTCCGGTGAATTCGGACATTTTTGCCTTTTCGACAATGAAATTCTCTGCCACTGCGGTAAAAAAGGATGCCTCGAAACGGAAGCCTCGGGTTCAGCCCTGCACCGGATATGGCTCGAACGGTATAAAGAGGGCAGCAGCACCATCCTGGCCAGCCAGATCGACGCCGGCACACCGATCACGTTAGCCCATTTGATCGACGCCATTCAAAAGGAAGACATATTGGGCATCGACATCATCGAACAGATCGGGTTTAACCTCGGCAAAGGCATTGCCGGCTTGATGAATATTTTCAATCCCGAACTGGTGGTACTGGGAGGCACCCTCTCGCAAACCGGCGAATACCTCAGCCTGCCCACCAAAAGCGCCATTCGCAAATATTCGCTGAACCTGGTCAACAAGGATACGGAAGTCAAAATCTCCAAATTAAGGGAACGGGCCGGTATTCTGGGAGCTTGCCTGCTTTCCCGAAGCAAGTTATTGGGCATGATCTGATCCCTAAAAGAAAATAAACACTTTTTCTCCTAGAATATTTTTTTTAGGAATATGCTATAAATCAGATATCACGTTAATATAAAATAATGACTCCTTCGAAAAGAAGGGTAAGCATGCACTTCTGTCCTATTTATTAATAAAAATTCAACAAGCATATAAAATGCTATCAAAAAACAAATTATTTTATTTTTTTAATTAATAAATTACATCTTTTACAATACATTTTCTTGTTTATCTCATTAATTAATGTATATTGCAATTAATTTTTTTTATCAAACCATTAAATCCTAAAAGTATGAACAAAGCTATTTTCAACTCAGGTTTGATAGGAGTTTTTGCATTATTCTTATTTATTTCATTTACCGCATGCTCCTATATGGATGAAACGGCCCCCTTCTCAAATGAAGATTCTGAAATAGTGAATTATGCTGAAAATTTTGCATTAGCACATAATGATTGCTTGGATTATTGTTTTAAAAATTTGAACAGTTCTACCAAAGCCTCTGTAATTTTTACATCCTTAGAAGAGTTCGATTCTAAAATTGCAGAGCTTGCTAACTCATACGTTGAATCTCGTACTACGATTTCACTTAAAAGTAGCATTCAATTTTTCACCATTGAAACTATTTATTCAATAACGATACCAGCTATTCGTAACCAAATGAACGATACTGAATTATTTTTCATTGATCGAATATTAGCTGAAAAACCAAATGAAAGAGGAACATTGGATAGAATCATCTCCGAGGTCATCTTAGATAAAACATTATCCGATTTACAGAAGAAGGCAGTTTGCAGTTTTATCACAGTGTATGAAAAGTCTTCAACATATTGGCAGAAAAATCTACAAGACTGGCTTACCTTAAAAACGACATTAGTTCCCAACCATATTACAACCAGGCTTGCTGCATGGATTGCCGCTGATTGTTACTGGGGATGGTATGGAACGGTAGCATCGGGGGGAAACGGTATTGTCGGGGCTGGTGCTGCTGCCGTTGCTTCAGCTTGTATGGCAATGTAATAAAAACCGAAAAATATGAAAAAGAAAACCTGTTACTACGCCGGCCTTTCGATGTTCGGATTGAGCTTCTTATTCTTTAATGTGGCTCTTTACCTCAAACATGGGCCCGATTATTTACACGTCGACCAACTCTATATCGGCATCCCCCTGTGGAGTCTCTTATTAGGGTACGCGGCTTACGGGAGCGTAACGTATTACTACAAGCAAAAAGATATTTTCCTTCCCGCCGGCTTAACGCCCGAGGTACGCTCTGAAAGAGAAAAAGAATGGAATGAGTACAAATACCTGATGCTCTCCAAGCTGACACGGATACTGGGTATTCTGTTCGGCATGGCCGCTCCCCTTTATATCTTCGCTTACCAGGAACAGGCGGAAACACTGCACGCTACTCCTTTTAAAATCGTCTGTTTTGTGGTGCTCACCCTAATTTGTTTAGTCGCCAGCCATCTGCTGAAAAAAAAATACCGCCGCTTTTCCGATGAAAATGCAGACCATCGGTAAAATCGTATTTCCCTTCTCTGCCCCCGCCAAGAGGTATGGAAAATCTGTTTTTTCCATACCTCTTTTTTACCCTACCCCACCCCCCTGCCCCCCCTCCTACTCTTTTTTCAACCCGTTTCTCTTATTCTATAAAATATTGAAAATATTCCGTCAAAAAGCGGATAATTATTAAAATATTTTATTTACATTTGCCGCATAATTTAAACACAGAGTTAAAAACTCCTTAAAAACTGCGGTTATGGAAAAAATCAAAGGATTGATTGATGCTCCCTTCACCCCCTTCTATGAAAACGGCGAAGTCAATTACGAGCCCATCGAAGCGTATGCGCAACTCTTGGTAAAAAACGGATTAAAAGGCGTCTTTATCAACGGCTCCTCCGGCGAAGGTTATATGCTGACCGAGGAAGAACGGATGAAACTGGCCGAAAAATGGGTGGCAGCCGCCCCCGAAGGCTTCAAAGTGATCGTACATGTGGGTAGCACCTGCGTGAAATCCAGCCGCAACCTGGCGGCCCATGCCGCAAAGATCGGCGCATGGGGAATAGGCGCCATGGCTACTCCTTTCCCCCGAATCGGCCGGGTGGAAGAGCTGGTAAACTATTGTGAAGAAATCGCTGCGGGCGCTCCTTCCCTGCCTTTCTATTACTACCATATCCCCGCTTTCAACAACGCTTACCTGCCGATGCTCGACTTTTTGAAAACCGCCGAAGCACGGATTCCGAACCTGGCCGGCATCAAATATACGTATGAAAGTTTGTACGAATACAACCAATGCCGCCTGTACAAAAACGGCAAATTCGACATGTTGCACGGCCAGGATGAAACCATCCTGCCTTGTTTGGCCATGGGAGGCGCCCAGGGCGGTATCGGGGGAACCACGAATTACAACGGCAAAGAGCTGGTAGGCATTCTCGAAGCCTGGGCCAAAGGCGATTTGGAGACGGCACGCGAAAAACAGAATTTCTCGCAGGAAGTAATCAACGTAATTTGCAATTACCGCGGCAATATCGTGGGAGGCAAACGGATCATGAAACTCATCGGCCTGGATCTGGGAAAAAACCGCACCCCCTTCCGCAACATGACCGACGAAGAAGAAAAGGCGATGAAAGCCGAACTCGAAGCCATCGGATTTTTCGAACGTTGCAATAAGTTTTAAGCGTATGGATACCTGCAATTATACTCCGGCCGATCCGGCAGCCTACCTGGAATACTGGGAAAAGAAATACCGGAAAGATTTGTTGACCGACGTCCTGCCTTTTTGGATGAAACACGCCCTCGATGAAAAAAACGGGGGGTATTTTACCTGCCTCGATCGGGAAGGCAAGCTCATGGATCCGACCAAATCGGTTTGGTTTCAGGGCCGGTTCGCCTATATCCTGGCCCTGGCCTACAACCGGATCGAGAAAAACGAAGCCTGGCTCAAAGCCTGTAAGAGCGGTATCGATTTTATCGAACAACATTGTTTCGATACCGACGGACGCATGTTTTTCGAGGTAAAAGCCGACGGCACGCCCGTGCGTAAACGCCGGTATGTATTTTCGGAAACTTTCGCGGCTATCGCAATGGCGCAGTATGCCATTGCCACCGGCGACAAAAGCTATGCCGAGAAAGCACTCGCCCTGTTCCGCCAGGTGATTCATTATAAAAATACGCCGGGACTTCTGGAACCCAAGTTCAGGGAAGGATTCGTAGGAAAAGGCCATTCGTTCTGCATGATTCTGATCGATACGGCGGCCCGTGTACGGGAAGCGATCGACGACGAGGCGCTCACCCGCCAGATCGACGATTCCATTGCCGAGTTGCGCCGCGATTTTATGAAACCGGAATTCAAGGCGATTCTCGAAACGGTAGGGCCGAACGGCGAATTTATCGATACCATCGCCGGGCGTACCATCAACCCGGGCCATTCCATCGAAACGGCTTGGTTTATTCTGGAAGAAGCAAAGTATCGCGGTTGGGATCCGGATCTGAAAAAGATGGGGCTGACGATCCTCGACTGGTCGTGGAACTGGGGCTGGGACGAATCATACGGCGGAATCAATTATTTCAAGGATTGCAAAAACTTCCCGCCGCAGGAATACTGGCACGACATGAAATTCTGGTGGCCGCAATGCGAAGCGATTATCGCCACTTTGTATGCATACGAAGCGACCGGAGAAACCCGCTATCTGGAAATGCACCGGCAGATCAACGAATATGCCTACAGCCATTTCCCCGACCCGGTATACGGCGAATGGTACGGCTACCTGCATTTCGATGGCAGCGTGTCGCAAACGGCCAAGGGCAATTTATTCAAAGGGCCGTTCCATATTCCCCGGATGTTGCTCAAGAGCAGCTTATTGTGTGAGGAAATACGTTCTAAATAACCGCATGCGGATAGATTGATTCGAATTAGAAAGAAAGATCCGGAACGCCCCCCCGGCATCCGGATCTTTATCCAGACTTTGTTACCTTGATTTACTTGCAAATTATAGCCTTTATAAGATGAAAAATAAGAATATTTATCCTTGGATTGTCGTCGCTTTGCTTTGGGTGGTAGCCCTTTTGAACTATATGGATCGCCAAATGCTATCAACTATGAAATCGGCTATGATGATCGACATCAAGGAATTGGAATCGGCCGCGAATTTCGGCCGGTTGATGGCGGTTTTCCTTTGGATATACGGTTTTATGAGCCCGGTAGCCGGCATGATCGCCGACCGGATGAATCGCAAATGGCTGATCGTGGGCAGCTTGTTTGTCTGGTCGTTTGTGACGCTGATGATGGGATATTCCACGGATTTCCATCAGATTTACGTGCTGCGGGCCATCATGGGCGTAAGCGAAGCGCTTTATATTCCGGCCGCCTTGTCTCTTATTACGGACTATCACCAGGGAAAAACCCGCTCGCTGGCCGTCGGCATTCACATGACGGGGCTGTATGTGGGTCAGGCGCTCGGCGGCTTCGGGGCGACAATAGCGCATGCGTATAGCTGGGAAACGACTTTCCATTGGTTCGGCATCATCGGGATCGGATACAGCATGATCCTTATTCTTTTCCTTCACGATAAAAAAGATCATTTCGGGCCGGTGGCCGAATTTGCGGAAAAACGCGTGGAAAGCGCGGTTTCGGGCGCTTTGAAAGGAGTAGGCATGTTGTTCTCCAACATCGCGTTCTGGATTATCCTGCTTTATTTCGCTACGCCGAGTTTGCCCGGATGGGCCACTAAAAACTGGCTGCCCACCCTCTTTGCCGAAAATCTCTCCATCGACATGTCGGAGGCCGGGCCTTTGTCTACCTTTACGATTGCGATTTCCTCGTTTATCGGCGTGATTGTGGGCGGTGTCTTATCCGACAAATGGGTACAGAAGAATGTGCGCGGCCGCGTGTATACCGGCGCGATCGGGCTGGCGCTTACGATTCCTTCGTTGTTGTTGCTGGGCTTCGGCCATACGTTTGCCATGATTATCGGCGGAGGCTTGTGCTTCGGCATCGGATTCGGGATATTCGATGCCAATAATATGCCGATTCTTTGCCAGTTCATTGCACCGCGTTACCGGGCTACGGCGTATGGCATCATGAATATGACAGGCGTTTTCGCCGGAGCGGCGATTACCGGCATCTTGGGGAAATCGACCGATGCAGGTCATCTGGGCCACGATTTCGCGATGCTGGCGGGCCTGGTACTGGTAGCTTTGGTGATACAGGTTATTTTCCTTCGTCCGAAAGTGGTCAATATGACGGACAAGGGATAAAAAAAGGGATAAAAAGGGCTAGAAAAAACGATCGTTTTATTCAGCCAGTTCGCATGCGTTTTTCAGCATATACAAAAAAAGATGTCTTCATTCGTTCATAGGCCTATAACGTGTTTATTTATA
>DBFJSK010000011.1:0-10682 GCA_048403675.1 Tannerellaceae bacterium
CTTCGTTCCTGATAATTCTGGCTATTGCGCTTTTTTTCACGCAGGTAAAAGATAATATTTGGGTGGAGCGGGCGTTCAAAGGTTTGCGTCCGGCGGTAGTCGCTCTCATTGTCGTACCCTGTCTGACGACGGCGCGTTCCATTCATCTGACGTACGTTCAGTTGATTATTCCCGTTGCCGCGGCCCTCCTGATTTGGCTGGGCGGCGTTTCGCCGGCCTGGATTATCCTGGTGGCGATTGCCGGCGGATTGATTTATGGTTTAAAGTTAAAAAAGTAAGGCGATGATTTGGCTGCAATTATTATATGTCTATCTGAAAATCGGCATTCTCGGATTCGGGGGCGGGTATGCCATGCTTTCGCTGATTCAGGCCGATGTGGTCGATCGTTATCAATGGATTTCCTTGCAGGAATTTACCGATATTGTCGCTATCTCGCAAATGACGCCAGGCCCTATCGGGATTAACAGCGCCACTTATATCGGGTATACGGCTATTCATAATGCCGGTTATTCGGAAAGCGTGGCTATCCTGGGGTCGGTGGTGGCTACGGCGGCCGTTTGCTTGCCCTCCTTTTTGTTGGTTTTGCTGATCTCCTTTTATTTTACCAAATTCCGGAATAATAAGTATGTGGCGGCGGCGTTTACGGGGTTGCGTCCGGTAACGGTCGGCTTGATCGGGGCGGCGGCGTTGATGTTGATGAATAAGGAGAACTTTATCGATTACAAAAGTTTTCTGATTTTCGGCGCCGCTTTCATTCTTACCTGGAAATTTAAAATCCATCCTATTCTGATGATCTTCCTGGCCGGGATGGCCGGGATGGTGCTGTATTTGTAACCCGGCTTTTTTCGTATCGGAGTACGAAAGGAGAAAAGGGGGCGGTGGATGGCAAATCAGGAAAAGAACGCCTCTTCCGCTTTCGTCGGGAAAATGCCCTCCTTCGTCGATACAAACCCTCTCCCTTTCGATTCCGGTTGGAGGGTTTCGCGGGTGGTTGTAGTTTTGCTGCTGTAAAAAGACGGTAAAACGACTGCACGATGAGACAACTCTGTTTATACTTCCTTTTCGGCTTATGCCTGTTCCCGCTTCGGGCCCAGACGCCCGATACGTTGCGGCTCTGGACGTTGCACGATTGTTTGAATTATGCGTTGAAGCATAACATTCAGGTGAAAAAAAGCCAGGTCGCTTACCTGTCTGGCCGGGAAGATACCCAGCAGGCGAAAGCGCAGTTTTTCCCTTCTTTGTCCGGTTCGGTCACGCAGGGCTATGTGAATTATCCTTCTTCCGATGCCGAACGGAATAACAGTTACAGCGGCAATTATAGTGTCAATGCGAATCTGACCTTGTTCGACGGCGGCAAACGCTACCAGGCCCTCAGGCAACAGAAACTGCAAAACCAGGTGGACGAACTGGGAATCGAGCAGAGCCAGGACGATATACAGATTTCGCTGGTGCAAACGTATATGCAGGCCATGTATGCCACGGAAGCGGTGCGGATCAACGAAAATACGGTGGAAGTCTCGAAAGCCCAGCGCGATAGGGCTGCCGAATTGCTTCAAGCCGGTTCTATTTCGCGGGTCGATCTGGCTCAGTTGGAGAGCCAGTACAGCAGCGATAAATACCAGTTGGTGGTAGCCCAAACCAACCTGGCGAATTATAAACTTCAATTGAAACAGTTGCTGGAGATGGATATTACCGACGAATTGCAACTGGCCCCTCCCTCCTTAAACGAAAACGATGTCATGGTGCTTCTGCCTGCGAAAGAGAGTATTTACGCCACTTCCCTGGCCGTCATGCCGGAAGTGAAAAGCGGCCGGCTTTCGATTGAAATCGCCGAGGCGGAAAAGAAAAAGGCGTGGGCCGGCTTCTTGCCTTCTTTATCTTTGGGCGCCGGCATCGGTACCGGCCATTTGTCGGGTACCGACTATGCTTTCGGCAGCCAGATCTGGAATAAGTTCAACGAGAGCTTTTCTGTTACGCTCAGCATTCCGATTTTCAGCAACCGCGAGCATAAAACCGCTTATAATAAAGCGCGGCTGGCTATTACTACCAGTCAGTTGGAATGGCTCAATACGCAGAAACAATTGCTCAAAACAGTGGAAGGCATTTATCTGGATGCCACTTCCGCGCAGCAACAATATACTTCGGCTACCGAACGATTGGCGTATGCCGAAGAAAGTTATCAACTAACCGAGGAGCAGTTTTTCCTGGGAATGAAAAATACGGTCGAACTGCTGACGGAGAAAAATAATTGGCTTTCCGCCCGGCAAGAGGTGTTGCAATCGAAATATATGGCGATTATGAGCATTCAATTGCTGAATATTTACCAGAAAAAGCCGGTTACGGCCGGTTATTAGTCATTCAAACATTCACTCCACTCTCTTTGAAAGGAGGCCCCTTTAAGCAGCGGCTGCGGGGGCCTCTTCTAAAAGAAAAAGAAACCATATTGGAATCAAAGAATCGATAAATATGAATAAGAAAAAAGCAATCATCGGCCTGCTAGCCGTCGCCGTGTTGGGCGGAGCTATTTTTTTCTTCTCGCATAAATCATCGCGAGGGGGCGTCAGTCTGGAAACGGCTCGGGTGTCGCTCAGCTCGATGACGAATGTCGTGACGGCTACCGGAACGGTCGAACCGGTCACCGAAGTGGAAGTCGGTACCCAGGTATCGGGTATTATCAATAAGATTTATGTCGATTACAACAGCGTCGTCACCAAAGGACAGTTGATTGCGGAGATGGATAAGGTGACGCTGGAAGCCGAACTGCGCGCTTCGGAAGCTCAGTTGAGCAATGCCAAGGCCGAGTATGAGTATCAACAAAGAAATTATGCCCGGAGTAAAGTATTATTCGAAAAGAAATTGATTAGCGATACCGACTACGAAACGGCTACCTACAATTACGAAAAAGCCGAAGCCGCCTATAACCAGGCCCAAGCCTCCATTGTAAAGGTGCGCCAAAACCTGGGCTACGCAACCATTACCAGCCCTATCGACGGGGTGGTGATTAGCAAGGAGGTGGAAGAAGGGCAGACGGTAGCGGCCGGATTTAATACGCCTACCTTGTTCACCATCGCCAACGACCTGACGCAGATGCGGGTGATTGCCGATGTGGATGAAGCCGATATCGGCCAGGTGGAAGAGGGCCAGCATGTCAAATTCAATGTGGATGCTTACCCCAACGACGTATTCGAAGGCAATGTAACGCAGATGCGCTTACAGGCGACGACCGAATCGAACGTCGTTACCTACGAAGTAGTGATCAGCGCCTACAATCCGGATCTGAAATTGAAACCGGGCCTGACAGCGAATGTGACGATTTACACCCTCGAACGCAACGACGTGCTTTGTATTCCGACCAAGGCGCTCCGGTTCGTGCCGGAAGAGGACATACTCTCGCCGATGGGCTATACGGTCGTGGATGCCGGTAAAGAGGCCGCTCCCGGCAAACGGATCGTCTGGCAAGTTAACGGCAAGCAACTGCAACCGAAAGAGGTGACGGTGGGCATTGCAAGCGGTAATCTGACGGAGGTTACCGACGGTTTATCGAGTGGGGAAGAAGTGGTAGTGGATCTGGCGGCCGCTTTGCCTGCTGTGAAAGGCGGAAGTGAAGCGGTGGAGAAAAGTCCTTTTATGCCGGGGCCGCCGGATAGCCGGAAAAAGTCGGCTAAATAAAAAACGGACGGGAGGACGGATGATGAAAGAGATTATCAAACTGGAAAATATCAAGCGGGATTTTCGGGTAGGCGGCGAAACGGTGCATGCCTTGCGCGGGGTATCGTTTACTATCTGCGAAGGAGAATTCGTAACGATTATGGGCAGTTCGGGATCGGGAAAAAGTACCTTGCTCAATACGCTGGGCTGCCTGGATACGCCTACCGAAGGGGAATATTATTTGGATGGCGTATCGGTTCGGACAATGGGTAAGAATGCGCGGGCGACGCTGCGTAATCGTAAAATCGGCTTTGTTTTTCAGAATTATAATTTGCTTCCCAAAACGACGGCGGTGGAAAATGTGGAATTGCCATTGATGTATAATCCTGGCTACGGCGCCGCCGCCCGGCGACAAAAAGCCGTGGATGCCTTGATGGCGGTGGGATTAGGCGATAGGCTCGGCCATAAAAGCAACCAGATGTCGGGCGGCCAGATGCAGCGCGTGGCGATTGCCCGTGCGCTGGTGAATGATCCGGCGGTTATCCTGGCTGATGAGGCGACCGGTAACCTGGATACCCGGACGAGCTACGAAATTCTGGTGCTTTTCCAAAAGCTACATGCCGAAGGGAGGACAATTATTTTTGTCACGCACAACCCGGAAATCGCCCAGTACAGCAGCCGTAATATTACCCTGCGCGACGGGCATGTAATTTCGGATGTAGAGAACCGGCACATCCTGAATGCCGCCGAAGCGCTCGGGAAGTTGCCCAAAAACGAGGATTGAGAGCTAATTGACAGGATACCTATGGTATGAATAAATAAGGATATGAACGGAACGAACTTGATAAAAATAGCCCTCCGGGCGTTAGCCAACAACAAGCTGAGGGGTTTCCTGACAATGTTGGGAATTATCATCGGGGTGGCTTCGGTGATTACAATGCTGGCTATCGGTCAGGGATCGAAACGAAGTATCCAGGCGCAGATCAGCGAGATGGGATCGAATATGATTATGATTCATCCGGGGGCTGATATGAGGGGCGGCGTCCGGCAGGATGCTTCGGCCATGGAAACGCTCAAACTGAGCGATTACGAGAATATCGTGAATGAAACGCGCTACGTCTCGGGTGTTTCCCCGACGGTAAATAGCAGCGGCCAGGTGATTTATGGCGCGAATAATACCCCGACGAGCATTTACGGCATCAGTCCCGACTATATGGAAATACGCCGTTATAAGGTAGCCGACGGCGATATGTTTACCGAACAAGACATTGCTTCGGCGGCCAAGGTATGCCTGATCGGACAAACCGTAGCCGATAATTTGTTCACCTCGGGCGAGAACCCGGTGGGCCGGGTGATTCGTTTTAAAAATATACCTTTCCGCATTATCGGCTTGCTGGAAAGTAAAGGATACAACAGCATGGGAATGGACCAGGACGACCTAATCTTAGCTCCATACACAACTATTCAAAAAAGAGTCCTGGCCATTACCCATTTGCAAGGCATTACCTGTTCGGCGCTCAAGGAAGAGTATACCGACCAGGCCATCTCCGAGATAACCGAAATACTGCGTCAGGGCCATAAGCTGAAAGATACGGACGAGGATGATTTTACCATTCGTAGCCAGCAGGAGTTGAGCCAGATGTTGACAAGTACTACGGACATGATGACGGTACTTTTGGCGGCTGTGGCCGGTATTTCGTTGCTCGTGGGTGGAATCGGGATTATGAATATCATGTATGTGAGCGTTACCGAGCGTACCCGCGAGATCGGGCTGAGAATGAGTATCGGCGCGAAAGGAATCGATATTCTGGCCCAGTTCCTGATCGAGTCGATCCTTATCAGCGTGACCGGCGGATTGATCGGGGTGGTGTTCGGGGTGGGGGCGGCCCTCGTCGTGAACGGGGTAGCTCATTTCCCGATCTATATCCAACCCTGGAGCGTGATGCTTTCCTTTGCGGTCTGTACCGTAACGGGCGTATTCTTCGGCTGGTATCCGGCTAAGAAAGCGGCCGAGCTTGACCCGATCGAAGCCATTCGCTATGAATAAACGGATATTTTAGCGGCTCTAAAGTAGTGCCGGTTGTCTATTTCTGCTAATTTTGTGATACCTATGCATTCATTAGAAAATAAGAAACCGTTGCCCGGGTTGATCCACCTGGCCGCCTGGGGCGTCTTGTTCGGCTTGCCTTTCTTTTTTACCGGAAGGGAAGCCCAGGAACTGACAGTAGAGAGCTATGTGCGCTTCATGATCGTTCCGCTCTCTTTTACGCTGGTGTTTTACATGAATTATTTTCTGTTGATTAAACGCTATTTGTTCTCCCGGCATCCGGGCCGCTTTCTACTGAGCAATCTTTTGTTGATTGCGGCGGCCATGTTACTGGTGCATTTATTCATTCATTTATTGCCGGCCCCCCAGCACCTGGGGCCTCCCCGTGAGCGGGAATGGCAAGATATAGTAGGTTTCTTCCTGGGCAATACAATCCTTTATATGCTGGTAGCCGGTTTGAGCGTAGCCATCCGGATGACGGGAGGCTGGTACGAGATGGCTACCGTGCGCAATGAATTGGAAAAGAGCCGGGCCGAAGCCGAGTTGCAAAACCTGAAAAGCCAGTTGAATCCGCATTTTCTATTCAACACTCTCAATAATATCTACAGTCTGATCGCCTTCAGCCCCGAACGGGCACAGGAAGCCGTACACGACCTGAGCCGCCTGTTGCGCTATGTGCTGTACGAAAGCAGCCAGCCCCGGGTGCCGCTGGAAAAAGAGCTGGATTTTGTGCGAAATTATGTGGAGCTTATGCGCATCCGCCTGCCGGAACATGTCGATTTGAAAGCTTCCATCCATGCCACTGCGCCGGGAGTGTTGATTGCGCCGCTTTTGTTTATTTCCTTGATCGAGAATGCATTTAAACACGGGGTAAGCAATGAGCACCCCTCTTTTATCCATATCGATATTCATCAGGAAAACGAATTAGTAATCTGTTCGATACGCAATAGTTATTTTCCGAAAGATACCCTGCGCGATAAAAGCGGTTCGGGCATCGGCTTGGTAAACTTGAAAAAAAGGTTGGCTTTGCTCTATCCCGACCGATACCTTTTTCGTTCCGGCCGCGAAGATGAGGTCTACGATACCTTGCTTACGTTATCGATCGCCAATGAATCCGCCTTATGAATCTGACCTGTGCCCTTATCGACGATGAGCCGCTGGCCATCAGTTTGCTGGAAAGTTACGTGCAAAAAACGCCCTTTCTCACGTTGGCTGGCAAGTATGCCAGCGCCGTGCAAGCGCTTGCCGTGCTGGGCGCCGACCCGGTGGATCTGCTTTTCCTGGATATCCAGATGCCCGAACTGAGCGGGTTGGAATTTTCCCGGATGCTGGATGCCTCCACGCGGATTATCTTTACCACGGCTTTCGACCAGTATGCCGTGGATAGTTACAAGGTGAATGCATTGGATTATTTACTCAAGCCGATCAGTTACCCGGATTTCCTGCAATCGGTTACCAAAGCGCTCCATTGGTTCGAACTGCTTCGCAAGGGAGAGGCCGCAGGGGGGAGTGCATCCGGAGGCGACGTACCTGCCGCCGTAGGTAGCGGGGCGCCCATGCAAGGAAAAGCGGAGGAAGAACCGCAGCGGATATTTATCAAAACCGAATATAAGCTGGTACAACTCGAATTGGGCAAAATTCTCTATATCGAGGGGCTGAAAGATTATGTGAAAATTTATACGGAAGACGATCCCCACCCCATTCTTTCGCTGATGAGTATGAAAACAATGGAAGAGATGTTGCCTGCCTCTCGTTTTATCCGGGTTCATCGTTCGTTTATTGTGCAGCCGGGGAAAATCAAAGTGATCGAACGCAACCGGATCGTGTTTGGGAAAACCTATATTCCCATTTCCGATAATTACCGCCAGAAATTTTTCGATTTTCTGGCTGCTCGCTCGTTGATGCCTAAATTATGAGCCGGTAGAACTGAAGGATAGAGCATACAATAAAAGAGGCATCGATTAAAAAATAACGAAAAAGTCAAGGAGAAAAGCCAGGTAAAAACGAGTTAAACAACCGTTGGAAAAGGCGAAGTCGAGCCTTCGCCTATCTTCTTTTTTTAGTGCGCGTCAAAGCGCCTCGCTTTCTTCCCTTATTATAGCGAGCGGAAAAGGGTAAGTAGCAAATTTTCGATGGCCTTGTTCATTGGCCGTCCCTCCAACGTATAGTTGTTGACGAACAAAACGACTACGTATCTTTTTCCCTCTTTGTCGATATATCCGGCATATCCTTTTACCCCGCTCATACTGCCGCTTTTCAACCGGGCCTTTCCCTGCAATTCACTCCCTTTGAGAAAATTCACGACCGATCCTTCCTGACCGGCCCGTGGTAAAGAGCGGACAAAAGATGCTTTGACCGGAGATTCCCGGGCCATATAGGTGAATAATTCTCCTAGGAAACGGGCGGTAAGCTTGTCGGCCAGCGCCAGCCCCGAACCGTCGTACAGGCAAAGCGAAGCGGTAGACAGTCCCTTTTCTTCCCAATGCGAACGGAGCACCTGGATACCCCGTTCGAAAGAAGAGAGCACTTCATTCGGGCTGGCTTGGTATGACAACCCGATAGTTTTAAGCAAGGCGTCAGCATAGAGATTATGGCTGACATGATTCGTCACCTGGACGATTTCTTCCAAGGAAGGAGAATAAGTTGTCAGCAATGTTTTTCTATCCTGCTCGTTCCACTTCCTGGTTTCTTGCCATAACCGGTAACAACCCGGCTCGTTCGCGACCGGAATGCCGTGTGCCCGAAGCTGGTCGGTGAGGTAGCCGGCCAGGAAAAGAGCCGGATCGGGGATAGCTCCTTTAAGGGAATAGCTTTTGCGGTTGGCCGGGACGGTGCCGTATAAATAGCAGTCGGCGGCAAAAGGGACGCCCAGAATAAAACTGCTATCAGAAGGCGCCGTTTGCGTCCGGAGGTAGTTATGAAATTGGAGAGCGGGCATAGGCGGAACGGTTTTTCGGATCACGGGGCGGCTTCCGGGCGCGCCTGTTTCCAGGTATAAACGGTAAAGATTGTCGAACACCGAAATACCGTAAGTTCCGGCTCCGTAATAACTTCCCACATCTTCATATACTGTTTTTCCCGATATGCCTTCCGTGTCGAAAATACGTTCGTCGCTTACTACTGCGCCCTGTATTTCGCGTATTCCGGCTTCCCGGATAGCGGTTAGCCAGCGGGTAAGAAAGTCGTTTTTTCCCTCCTCCCGGTCGCCGCTTGCGAAATGTGCAGAGCCTAAACTCGGGTCGCCGCTTCCCTGAATGTAAAGGTTGCCTTTCAAGAGGCCGTCGGTTATTTCCCCGTCGTAAGCCAACGTGGTAGGGAAACGATAATCGGGACCTAGCCGTTCCAGGGCGGTGGCGGTCGTAACGGTTTTTAGGACGGAAGCCGGCGTCAGGGCACGGTCGCTATCGTAGCTGTAACGTATTTCTCCGTCGTCGAGCGATTTCACAAGCAGAGAAAAAGAAGCGCCTTCCATGCCCGGCAATTGTAAAAAGCGCCGGATAGGTTGGGGTAGAAGAACCGTTGTCTCTTTTACCGCCGGCGAAGCCGATTGTGCATAGGCCTGCTTTCCGGTGCCGGGCCATAGGAAGAAGAAACAATAAAAAGTCAGGAAAACGGGAATTATTTTTTTTGTCATATCTCTTGAAATGTTAGAAGACCTAATTCGCTTTTTGCTGGCGACAAAAGTTTATCTTTGCCTGACGGAAAAGCGAAGATGGGCTGTACGTTAGCAGAATCAAGTGATGCTTGTGCCTGCCTGCGGTCTGCCCTCCTCTTTGCCGCTAACAAAGATAATAATATCGTATGAATCTTTTATTCGACAGACCCTTTACTTTCGACCGGGTAGCGCGTATCGTGTTCAGCGTCTTCCTGATCGCCGGGATACTTTATCTCGTGGCCGTATTGCGCAATGCGCTTTTGCCCTTTCTGGTGGCGTGGCTCCTGGCCTATATGATGCAGCCTTTCGTGAAATTTTTCCAGTATCGGCTGCATTTCAAGAGCCGTATTCTCTCTATCCTGGCTGTGCTGTTGTCGTTGGGCGTTTTGCTTACTTTATTGATGATTATGGTGGTTCCTTCCATCGCGCAGGAAGCCGACAAAACTTTGCAATTGTTGCGTACGCATAATCCGGGCGACGGGTATATCCCTTTTATTCCGCACGCCTGGATGGAGTATTTGGAAACGAACCTCAATCTCACCCAGGTGATGGAGTTATTGAGCAAAGAGAACATATTGAAGGCGGTGAAACAGATTGCTCCCCAGGTATGGGCGCTTTTATCGAATACGTTTTCTATCCTGTTCAGTATTACGATTGTATTTGTCATCTTACTTTACTTTATCTTTATTTTGCTCGATTACGAAAAGATAGCAAACGGGTGGGTGTTGCTAATTCCGGAACGGTATCGTCCTTTTGTGCAAGGACTGGCCTCGGATGTGGAATATAGCATGAACCGGTATTTTCGCGGGCAGTCGCTTATTGCGCTTTGCGTGGGCGTTTTGCTGGCTATCGGATTTAAAATTATCGGTTTCCCGCTGGCTGTCACGTTGGGACTTTTTATCGGGGTATTGAACCTGATCCCTTATATGCAGGCCATCGGCATTATTCCTATGATTTTGCTTAGCTTGTTGCGGTCGGCCGAAACGGGCGAGAATTTCTGGATTATTTTCGGTTTGGCACTTTTGGTATTGGCCATCGTGCAATGTATCCAAGATTTGTATCTTACGCCGCGTATCATGGGAAAGGCGATGGGACTGAATCCGGCTATTATTTTATTGTCTCTTTCGATTTGGGGTACTTTGCTGGGTTTTATCGGCTTGATTATCGCTTTGCCGCTTACTACGCTGTGTTTGTCTTATTATAAGCGTTTTATCCTGATGGAAACGGATGAGAACGGGTTGAAAAGGGCTTCGCGGACGCGAAAGCTTGAAAAATAAGTTACGAAGAAGCACAAAAAAATTACGCCATCTATTGCATATATAAAAAAAAGCC
>DBFJSK010000012.1:0-9434 GCA_048403675.1 Tannerellaceae bacterium
ATTATCGGTCTGCTTTGTTTGCTGTTCGTACCGGTTTTTAAGACCATTACTCACCTGCCGCCTTTTATGGGAATCTTGGTAGGAGTAGGCATCCTATGGGTATATACCGATATTATGTACGGGCGCAAACACTCGATCAACGAAGATGTAAAGTTGAGGCTTTCCAAAATCGTACGGCGCATCGACGGCGCCACCCTGCTTTTCTTTTTGGGCATCTTGCTGGCAGTCGATGCCTTGCGGTGCAGCGGGGTGTTAACCAACTTCGCGCTCTGGCTGGATCAGACCGTAGGCAACGTGTATGCCGTGAACCTGATTATCGGTACGCTGTCGGCCATTGTGGACAATGTGCCGCTGGTAGCGGGAGCGATCGGGATGTATCCGGTAGCCGACGGAGCGATGATAGCCGCGGCGGCCGACCCGGCTTATATGGCGAATTTCGTACAAGACGGGGTATTCTGGCAGTTTCTGGCTTATTGCGCCGGGGTGGGCGGCAGTATGCTGATTATCGGCTCGGCTGCCGGCGTGGTGGTCATGGGTCTGGAACGGATTAATTTCCTTTGGTATCTCCGGCATATCTCTCTTCTGGCACTGGCCGGTTACTTGGCCGGGGCGGCCGTTTATATTTTGCAGAATCTGTTTTTGTAGTAAAACGGGCCGGGTAGATGATACTGATAGCAGACAGCGGATCGACGAAAACACAGTGGTGTGTGGCGGAAGCCGGAGAAGTCGTGCGCGAAATACGCACGGCAGGCACCAATCCTTATTTCCAGACGCCGGAAGAAATCCGGGAAGAAATCGGAACAATCTTATATCCTGCCGTGGCTTCTTTGCCGATCGAGGCGGTCTTTTTTTATGGGGCCGGATGCGCATTTCCGGAAAAGAACCGGGTGGTGGAAGAGATTTTGGCCGCTTATTTTCCGAGGCCCATAGCAGTAGAAAGCGATTTGACGGGGGCGGCCCGGGCTCTTTGCGGCAGTCGCCCCGGGATAGCTTGCATTTTGGGTACCGGTTCGAATTCTTGTTTATACGATGGCCAAGTCATCACCGAACATATTCCTCCGCTGGGTTTTATCCTCGGAGATGAAGGAAGCGGGGCCGTACTGGGGCGACGGCTGGCCGCCGATTGGATGAAACGCCAATTGCCGGAGGCGCTTGCCGAAAAATTCAGCCGCCATTATGCCCTCACACCGGCCGTATTGCTGGAGAACGTATACAAACGGCCTTTCCCGAACCGGTTTCTGGCATCTCTTTCTCCTTTTTTACTTGAACATATCGAAGAGCCGGTTGTGCATGCGTTGGTATCCGATAGTTTCCGGGCCTTTTTCACCCGCAACGTGATGGCGTATACGGACTATGCGCGTTATCCGGTGCATTTCACGGGGTCGATTGCGTATTATTACCGCCAGGTGCTACAAGAAACGGCCGCCGATTTAGGAATAACAATCGGAAGGATAGAACAGGAACCGATAAGCGGGTTGCTCGCTTACCACGCCGCAGGTTTATCGGCTTCATGAGCAGCCGTCAAAAGAAAAATCAAAGCTATGGCATTTCAAAAAATAACCGAATCGGAGTCTTTATACAATCAACTTGAACAAAAAAGCGTAGGGGAGCTTTTAGAGGCGATCCATACGGAAGATCGAAAGGTGGCGGAAGCGGTAGGCCGCGCCCTGCCGCAAATCGAACGCTTGGTAACGGCGATCGTGCCACGGATGCAGCGGGGCGGCCGGATCTTTTACCTTGGCGCGGGTACCAGCGGAAGATTGGGTGTGCTCGATGCTTCCGAGATTCCGCCTACGTTCGGGATGCCCGACAACCGGGTGATCGGCCTGATTGCCGGCGGTGAACGAGCGTTGCGCCATCCGGTAGAAGCGGCCGAAGACGACCGGGAAAAGGGCTGGCAGGAATTGGAGGCCTACGGGATCGGCCCCGACGATACGGTGATCGGCATCGCGGCATCGGGTACGACGCCGTATGTGATCGGTGCGTTGAAGAAAGCCAGGGAGCGGGGAATCCTCACCGCATCGATCGCTTGTAATCCCGATTCGCCGATGGCGGCCGAAGCGGAAATTGCCGTCGAAGCGGTCGTAGGGCCGGAATTTGTTACCGGCAGTACACGTATGAAGAGCGGGACTGCCCAGAAAATGATCTTGAATATGATTTCCACTTGCGTGATGGTAAAGATCGGTCGCGTAAAGGGGAACCGGATGGTTCATATGCAACTGACGAACCGCAAGCTCGTGGAGCGGGGCACGCGCATGTTGATGGAAGAACTCTCGCTGGGGTATGCCGAGGCCAAAGAATTGCTTTTGTTGCATGGGACGGTAAAGGAAGCGGTCGATTCGTATCACCGGGAATGGCGGCTCAATCAATAAGTGGGAAGCACGGCCAGCAAGGTATCCATCGCTTTTTGTCCGGTTCGACCGATCTCTACCACTTCCGGAAACCGCCGCAGGCAGGAATGCTTGATGTGCACAAACCGGGGAACGGAGCATTTCGTACGGAAAAAAGGATGACGCTTTGAGAAAAGCGGAGTAATCGGAAATTTATCCGGAAAAAAACGCTATATTCACCTCTGTTATAAAAAAGAGGATCGTTTATGATTTGGGATTTCGTTTTACGTTTATTTATCGCCGGTTTGCTGGGTACCGTCATCGGGCTCGACCGCGAGTACCGGGCGAAAGAGGCGGGCTACCGCACCCATTTTCTGGTTTCCCTGGGAAGTGCATTAATCATGATCGTTTCCCAATACGGATTTCAGGATATTATTCAGGAGCCCGGAGTGGGGCTCGATCCCAGCCGCGTGGCAGCACAGGTGGTGAGCGGTATCGGATTTCTGGGAGCCGGTACGATTATTATCCAGAAACAGTTTGTACGCGGGCTTACAACGGCCGCAGGCATATGGGCCACGGCCGGCATCGGCTTGGCGGTAGGCGCGGGTATGTATGGCGTAGGGATAGCCGCTACGCTTCTCACGTTGATGGGATTGGAAGTGTTGAGCTTGTTTTTCAAAAGTCTCGGCATGCGTACTTCCTTGCTTATTTTTTCCACTTCCGAAAAAGATATTATCCGCCGGATCAGTAAAGTGCTCACCGAACATCAGTATATGTTGGTGTCGTACGATATGAAAACGATCGGGCATAGCGAGTTCGACAATTATGTGGTCACTTTGGTGGTGAAGGCCAGAAAGCATACGGATGAAAATTTGTTATCGCTTTTTATGGAGAAATTTCCGGAAGTAAGTGTCGAGAGAATCGAATAGTTTGTCGGTGGACGCGGTAAGTTTTCGTATCTTTGCCCTCCGGAATGCGAAGACGGAAGGTTCCCGGCCGTAAAGAGGTCGCCTTCGTCGATGCCTTCGGTTTGCACGAGGTATAACATTTTAAGAACATATATACGACCATGAATTTAATTTCCAAACTATTCAAAAAAGATAGTCTGCCCCAAGAAGAGAACAGTAAAGGATCGGTAGAAGAATTCGTTTCGCTCATACGCGTCTATTACCAGGCCGTGATGGCCGTCAACCTGGGCATTACCAACCTGAATATCCTCGCTGATATGGCGTTGTTCAAACGCATGCTGAAAATTCCGACACAGAATAATAAGTTAGGCGTAGCCGAAAAAGCGCGCGCCCGGAAGGTATTGATGCAGGACTACGGCCTGAGCGATTCTTTTTTCAAGGAAATCGACGCGTCGGTGAAAAAGAACTGCCGCAATCAGAATGACATCAAGACTTATTTCTTTATGTTCCAGGGGTTTTGTAACGATTTGTTTACGTTGCTGGGGAATTTGATGCAATGGAAGTTCCGCTTTTCCATGTTAGTGAAAAAGTTGTTGTATTCGATGACGTCCAAAACGGTACATGATATTCTGACCAAATCCGAATGGAAAGAGGTCAGTGTACAAAAAACGGCCTGGAGTATCCGTAAATATGCCGAAGTGTTGGGCTATTCGGAACAATGGATTACCGATTTCGTTTATAATGTCGTTCTCTTGGCAAAAGAAGATCAGAAAAGAGAATTGAAAAAGAATAAAAAATAAATTGTTCCCTATCCTTTTTATCTAACAACTGTTTTTAAGTTATGCACTATCTTTTCCTGGGCTATGCCAAATGCAGTACTTGCCGGAACGCTAAAAAATGGCTCGACGAGCATCAAGTGGCGTACGACGAACGGCCGATTATCGAACAAAATCCGTCGGCTGCCGAACTGAAAGAATGGATTGGCCGAAGTGGCCTTGCCGCAAAACAATTTTTCAATACCAGCGGATTGGTTTACAAAGCGTTGCATTTGAAAGACAAATTGCCGGCTTTGAGCGAGGCGGAACAAATCGAGTGGTTGGCTTCCGACGGCAAATTGGTAAAACGTCCGTTGTTGGTGGGAGACGAAAAGGTTTGGGTAGGTTTCAAACCGGAGGAATGGGAAAAAGAATTGAAATAAAACCGATCATCAGAAAGGCCGGAACTCGTCATTTCGAAGTGCTTATTCAACTTTGGGAGGCGTCGGTACGGGCTACGCACGATTTCCTAACGGAAGAAGACCGGGCGTTTTATCATTCTTTTTTGCCGGCCGCTCTTTCGGAAGCGGAGGTATTTTATATTCCGGCGCCCGATGGCAACCCGGCGGGTTTTATCGGCATCGCCGGTGATAAAATAGAAATGCTTTTTATTCATCCTTCGGTTGCGGGGACAGGTCTGGGTACCCATCTGATCGAATTTGCCATCCGATCGCGACACGTTTCAAAGGTCGATGTTAACGAGCAAAACACAGAGGCTTTGGCTTTTTACCGCAAAAAAGGGTTCGAAGTGCGGGGGCGCGATGCGAAAGACGGTTGCGGCAAACCTTATCCCATCCTGCATATGGAGATAAAAAGGCAGGAAGGGACAAGTTGCGGTTCCTGCTGATTTTTTTGTACTTGATTGCTAAACGCACAATTTTTTATTCTTGCCTATGGCACCGAATTGCATAGAACAACATCCGCTCGGCTTTTTCTTGCCGGACAATACGAAGTTGCTGATGTTGGGTAGCTTTCCCCCTCCCCGCCCGCGTTGGTCGATGAATTTTTATTATCCGAATTTCCAGAACGATATGTGGCGGATCTTAGGGTTGATTTTTTATCGGGATAAAGATTATTTTCTGGATACGCCCCGTACGTTCAGCGAAGCGAAAGCGAAGGCTTTTTGCCTGGAAAAAGGAATAGGCATCGGAGACACGGCGGTAGAAATCATCCGGCTAAACGGCGACGCGTCCGACAAATTCCTGGAAGTCGTTACTCCGATACAGCCGGCTGAGGTACTGAGCCGGATTCCTTATTGCCAGGCAATCGTCGTCACCGGACAAAAAGCGATGGATACCTTGCTGGCCGTGCTTCCCCCTACGCCTCAACCCAAAGTGGGCGCCTATACGACCTTTTCTTTATGGGAACGCACGTTCAAATTATTCCGGATGCCTTCTTCTTCGCGGGCTTATCCCAAGCCGCTCGCGGAAAAGGCTGAAGTGTACCGTAGCATGTTCGAGGACTTGGGCATGATTTGATAACAAGTAGATGTAACCACAGTTATAAACAAGAAAAAGAGGGACTGTCTTCACGGAGGGTAAAACAGTTCCTCTTTTTCCTGATTTTTATCGGTAGTCGTATGCGGGGGGGAGCGGGTATTACTCTTTTCTTCTCAATATGTAGTATTACTCTTCTTCAAAGGTTTTCCTCCCTTTATTAGTCCCTTCTTTTTATAGAACGGATTGGCATCTATCCGCAGTGGAAATAGGTGGTTACCAGCCGCATCATTTCTTCCGGATTCTTTTCCAGTTCGCTACGCAAAGCAGCATCGCCGTAGGATTGCAACTTCCGGATAATTCCGTCGATCATGCTCGGACTAAACACGTTATATTTTTCGAAGACGGCCCGTTGCCGTTGCAGACATTCGGCCGAAGCGGCGCAGCTATCGGGCAATTGGGCGAGCGAGGCCAGCCGTTCCCGATTCGCTTCCTGGTGGATATTTACATTGACATAGGTCTTTTCGGCTATCTCCAAGGCATTTTCCATTTCGAAACCATGCCGGGCCGCCACTGCCAAACCGGCAAGCAATTGATATAAATCGGCTGAACCGTCGGGCGAACGCATTTCGACGGTTTGTTTCTGGGTCGTATCATAGGAAGAGGGTTGTTCCAGCGGATTGGCGGCCGCGCTCATATCCTTTGCGGACGACCAGCCAAGCGGCACACGCACCAGTACCGAACGGTTCCGATCGCCCCAACAGATATTGGTAGGCGCTTCCTGATGTGGAACGAGGCGGAAATAGGAGGTGGGATTCGTATTGCCGAAAGCGGTAATCGAAGGGGCCAGCTCCATCATGCCGGCAATGGCTTTGCGGGCGGTTTCCGATAAAACGCCTTCCGAGAGCATTTGGTTTTTTCCCTCCTTCATCAATCGCATGTGGATATGTAAGCCTGAACCGGCCTTTCCCACGGTAATCTTCGGAGCAAACGTGATATTATAATGGTAGGATAAAGCCAGGTTGCGGATGATCCATTTGGCAATCATCAACTGGGCGGCAGCTTCCTCGGCGGCTGTGGGTAGAAATTCGATTTCGTTCTGCTCGTAAATCAGCCCGTTCAAGGTAAAATTACCGACTTCGGAATGTCCGTATTTGATCTGTCCTCCGGCCTGTGCGATGTAATGCATGCATTGGGTACGGAATTCGTTGAACTTGGCGTAGGGGCCTGATTCGTGGTAGCCGCGTTGGTCGGCAGCGGGAAAGAGTGCTTCATCGGGGGCTATGACGTAATATTCCAATTCGCCCATGGCTTCAAATTCCATGCCTGTTACGTCGCGGAAGGCGCGGCAGGCTTTGTGCAGAGTATATTCGGGAGCGCTTTCCAAAGGTTCACCGTCTTTATTGAAGAAGGAACAAAGCAACGTCAGGGTGGGAAGAGCGGCGAAAGGATCGACAAAGGCTGTGCGGAAACGCGGCAGCACATATAAGTCGCTACTACCCGCTTCGATAAACGAGAAAAGGCTGGAACCGTCTACCCGTTCGCCGGTCGTGAGAATGGCTTCCAGATAAGAGAGATTATTGATGACAAAATTGAGCGTTTTCAAGCGTCCGTCGCCGGCCGGATACATAAAGTTGACCATCCGGATCTCTTTCTCCCGGATAAAACGGATCATATCCTCTTTGGTAAATTCGGCTGCCGGCTTTTGTAAAAAGCGAACGACAGCATTCGGATTCATTTCGATTTCTTGGTGCATATTCATTTCGTATTTAGCGTTAGGAAAACAAGTCGTATCTTTCTCCAAAGGTAGAAAAGAAAAAGGGGCGGCAAAACAAAAACGAGATTATTTTAGAGTCAAACCAACTGGCCGGCAGCTAAAAAAGAAGTACGATGGGATGCCTCGGGAAATAATTCGGGAGGTAGGACGCTTTGCCGGCAGAGCATGCTCTTTCTTAGTTGCGGGCTAAGTATTTTCTCAATATTTTCATGAGTTCGGCTATGTCGAAAGGCTTGGCCACATGGTGATTCATGCCCGAAGCAAGCGCATTTTTCACATCTTCCGAGAAGGCATTCGCCGTCATGGCGATAATCGGAATGGCTTTTGCATCGGCACGGTCGAGGGCGCGTATCCGGCGAGTAGCTTCATATCCATCCATCACGGGCATCTGAATGTCCATCAAAATCATATCCAAAGCGCCTTCTTCCGCTTGCGAGAACTTCTCAACGGCATCCAGGCCGTTTACGGCAACGCACATCTCGGCTCCTGTACTGCCTACGATTTCCAGGGCGATTTCCCGATTCAGTTCATTATCCTCCACCAATAAAATTCGTTTGCCGGTATAATTGTCGTCCGATAGAGGAACGCCGTAGCTTTCCCGCGCGGTTTCCTTCCGGGTGAATTTGCTCAAGACCGAGATTAATTTCGATTTAAAAAGAGGCTTGGGAATAAAACCGTCGATTCCGGCTTCCCGGGCTTCTCCTTCGTATTCTTCTATATCATAAGCCGAAAGAAGAAGAATAGGCATAGCCGCACCCGCGAACTCGCGCATACGCTTAGCGACCTCGATGCCATTCATGTCCGGCATCTTCAAATCGACGATAACGGAAATATAAGGATCGTTTTTTTCACAGCGCCGCTTTACGGCTTCCAGTCCTTCCCGACCGGAACAAACCCATTCACTATGCAAACCGATTTCTTTCAAATATTCCGACGTACTTTCACATGCTGTCCGGTCGTCGTCGATAATCAATACGGAGCAGAAATCGGGCCATACGATCTCTTCCTCGCCTGCTTCGGCTTGCAAATGCAAAGGCATGCGAACCCGGAAACACGATCCTTTGCCATATTCGCTTTTCACCTCGATCCGCCCACCCATCAATTCCACAATACTGTGGCTGATGGCCATCCCCAAACCGGTTCCCTGAATGCTACGGATTTCCTGATCGTCGGCCCGTTCAAAAGGTTCGAAGATCTTCAGGAGAAACTCCGGTTTCATTCCCCGGCCGTTATCGGTAACGGCAAATTCATAGGTACTAACGTTGCCGGTTCCCTCTTCTTCCCGGATTTCGACTAAGATATGTCCTTCGTCAAGGGTATATTTCACGGCATTCGAGAGGATATTCATCAAGACCTGTTTGATACGCTGCGAATCGCCGATTACATCTTCGTGTTTGAGGCGGAGCACATGAATATCCAATTGTTGCTTTCTATGTTTTATTTCGGGCTGCATCATCACGATCATGTCTTGCAAAAGCTCTCCGATATTAAATTCTTCATCGGAAAGTTTCAAGCGTCCGCTTTCGATTTTCGACATATCCAACACTTCGTTAATCAAACTGAGCAACAGTTTGGAAGAACCGGTTATTTTCCGCAGACAATCCAGCACACGCTCGTTGTCGCCAAGATGGGACCCGGCAATCGCCGTCATGCCCACCACCGCATTCAAAGGAGTGCGCAAGTCATGGCTCATCCGCGCCAGAAAATCGGATTTGGCCTGATTCGCCCGTTCGGCCGAAGCCAAGGCTTCCTGGAGTTTCTGACTTTGTTCTTCCAGTTTTTTTTGTAATTCCCGTTGTTCCGTAATATCGGTAATATCAATATAAACGATCAGATAAACCGGATCGCCTTCCACCCAGCCGACACAGGCCCCATTTAATTGGAGCCATGCATCATTGCCTTGTTTATCCTTTGAGTGGACAACCAGATGAACCGACTCCCCTTTCAACATCAAAGGCAAATGCCGGTTTAATAACTTTTTGCTCTTTTCATCGAGCTTCGAAAACGCATTATAAGAAGTCAACGAAAGGCGATCCAATCCGAAAAAATCGATAAATTTATCATTGGCCTCCACCAACTGAAAACGATCTTTCGTCACCCTATACTTTGTGACTAGTCCTAAATAACCGTTACAGTTATTGGACAAAAATAAAACATTCAGTACAGTT
>DBFJSK010000013.1:0-6115 GCA_048403675.1 Tannerellaceae bacterium
AAATATCCCTCGGCCGCGCCCTGCAATCCCGGCTCTATTTTCCTTTCCAACCCTACGGGAAAGAGGTTCAAATATGCACAATATATCATAATCTCAACTTATTACGGCGTAAATTAACATTTCACGCCGTACTAAGAAGAGAAAAACGACTTTTCCATCCAAATGGATTATCTAACGATAACCGTACAACTCAATTCACCTACAGCTTAGAAATCATGTCCTTGTGAATTTGTACACCCTGATGATTGGCATCCAACCGCTGCGCCCCTTCAAAATAAACCTTCGCTTTTTCCGCATTGCCAAGTCCCAAATACCCTAATGCCATTAAATACTGACAATGTATCCGATTCTTTTTATCCATATCCTCTTCCCAAATCTGCAAATCCGGCAAGGAAACGGCGAAATAATCCATTTTGAAACGATCGAACAAATGCTTTTCCCCATAGGCGATCAGGGCATGGAACCGTCCGCGCGCTTCCTCTTCGCGCCCCAGCTTGCGCAAGGCCAACCCCTGATAAAAAATCTTATCCGGTTTCTGATCGTTATAGTACATCGCAGCGGCCGGCCGACTATTTCCCGCGACGGCTTCCCCAAAACAGAGCCGTGCCTGCTCTTCGCGCCCGAGTCCCTGTAAAGCGCAGCCCTTATAATACAGAAAATCATTTTCCTGCGCACCGTACAATTTGCCTTCACCCAGATGAGGCGGATACACGAAACATTCCTCGATCCGGCTCAAAGCCTCTTCGTAGCGGCCTTCCGCCAAATATCCTTTAGCCAGACAGACGCGGGCCAACTGATATTGCGCCGGCACCTTTCCTTCACCCCCTTCCCAGGGATGGAATTTCCGGTTGTCGATCAGCCGGATGGCCTCTTCGTACCGCCCCAATTGATTGAGCAAGGTAACATATTCCAGATACACATCGTCGCGCCCGAAAGCCACCGTGCGATGCTGTTCCAAGAACGCCAGCCGATCGGCATGCGGCCGGTTCAGCCGCTTATACAATTGGTCGAGTTCCATCAACACCCGGGCATCGGAAGTATCCAGCCGGAAAGCCTCTTCCAACAAGGCGACGGCTTCCTCCTCACGTTGCAATTTATTGAAATAAGCCAGCGACAAATTTCGCAACACCGTGGGAAAAGCCCCGTCCAACCGCGCCGATTCTTCCCAGGCGGCTATCGCTTCGGCATACTGCCGTTTGTCGTAGAGAATATTTCCCAGATAATACCAGGCTTTGGGCGTAAGCTGTCCGGCCCGGATCACTGCCCGGAGCGCCACAATCGCCTCCAGTGTATTGGGAAAACAGTAATCGGCCGGCTGACTTTCCGCCGTACGGATCGCTGCTGCCGCTTCTTCGGCAAGGCCGAGGTTCAGCAGGAACCAACTCTTATAATAATGTAAAAGCGTGGGGCTGGTCACCGGTAGTTGAAGAGCCAGTTCCGCCACGCGCAGCGCTTCTTCCCAGAGGCCGGCCGAAGCGTAATCCAGCGCCAGTTCTTCGTAATTGTGCGCCTCAGCGCGCATGCCTTTCCGCCACGATTCGCCATCAGCCGGATCGCCGGTAAGCAGGTATTTTTCGAAAGCGCATCCGAAATTAAAACAATCGATCGCCAGCGAAGCCTCGATCCAGGCCAAGGCTTCCGCCCGACGCCCCAGACGGCGCAAAATAAGGGCTTTCAGATGGCGTCCCCGCAGGTTATGCCAGTTCCGAAGCAAGGATTTATCGATTTCTTCCAACGCATCTTCCCAATTTCCGCGGGCGGCCGAGAGTTGCGCCAACGCATAATAACCGGCATCCTGCCAGGCGGCGTTCCAACAAGCTTTATAGAAATACGTATAGGCTTCTTCCGTTTTTTCCTGGTATTTCAACGCCAGGCCCAGGTTGTAAAGCGGCTCGCCGTTGTAGGGATTCGGATTATAAAAGGTAAGCGAGGCAACCGCCCGGCGCAGATATTCTTCCGCCCGGGCAAACTGTCCTTTGCGGATCAGCCACAAGCCCATTGCATTATTGGCCTGTACATGCTCCGGTTCCCGGCGGAGGGCCTCTTCATAATAATCGACGGGCGAATAAGTAGCATGCCGGTATTGCTCCAGGTGAAGCCCGGCCAGGCAGAGCTGTTCCACGGTCTGGATGTCGCGCGGATCGAGCGCCGCTTTGGCTGCATCGGGCACCGGCTTTATTTCATCGGGCTCGGGCTGCCAGGAAAGCAACCGTTTCCCCCGGGCATCGTATATGCAAACCTCGATGTCGGCCAAATCGGCCACGGGCACCGCTTCTTGCAAGATTTGTTCGGGCGACAACTCGCAACGACGGTCGAAACAAACCGCCCCGGCCTTGGTAACGACAATATGCAAATCCGTCAAATGCGACGTAGCGAATACTTTCAAGCATGCCCCCTGCCCTTCCGGTTCGATATTCATCAGCAAATCGGCCGAAGCGTTTTTCACCACGCCCAGTTCGCGGTAAGGCATGAAATATTGGGTAAAGGTTTTTTCCTCATACGGTTGCAACCAGGAAAAATCCGGCTGGTTGTCGGTATACACCCCGGTCATCAATTCGATATAAGGGCCGTCGTGGTCGGTCAGGTTCCGATCCCAGGCGCGACCGAAATCGCCGTTACCCCATGTCCATTGCTTTTTGCCGGGCGAAACATGGTGATTGGCCACATGTAAAAGGCCCGCGCGGGTGTCGTTTTCGTATCCACCTACAAAATCGTACCGCGAGCGAATCGCCATATAGGAAGTAGGAACAGGAATATTTTGGTAACGGGAAATATCCACGCCGGCCGAATAATCCATCTTATAATACGTACCGGTAGCGATGGGATACCGCGACACATCCCGCTTGCCGTGATCGAATACGGCGTTCACATCCCCCGGGAAAACCGATTGATAGGCCGCATTCACCGCCACGGCCGGATTCGCCCACCACAGGAAGGTTTGCGGCACAGGCGTGGGATTGCTCACTTTCCCCCGGATTTCCAGGACGGCCCGGCCGGGACGCAATACGAAACCGGCCGTACCCTTCTGGTGAAACATCCGTTCGCGTTCGTTCACCCATACGATGGCGCTCCCGTCGTCGCACCGTTCGATGGCATAATCCACCGGCAAAAAGGTACTGGGGCGGTGGTGTTGGGGCCAGTTGAATTCGATGCCGCCCGAAATCCAGGGGCCGGTCAATCCTACCAGAGCCGGTTTAATTACGTGATTGTAATAAATAAAGTGGCGTTCCTTCAGCTTGTCGTACGCCATTTGCACGCGGCCGCCCAACTCGGGAAGAATCATTACCCGGATGTATTCATTTTCCAGATAGACAGCATGGTAGGATTTATCTTGGCAGGTGTCCTCTATTTTTTCGATCACCGGATAAGGATATACCACGCCGCTACTTCCCTGGTAGACGCGTTTTTCCAAAAACATCGGATTTTTTTCGGGCTGGCCGATACCGTAGGTAGGAAGAAGAATATCTTCCTCCCAAACTTTCACATTGTCCATTTTATCGAGTTTTTAATTCGTTAATTCTTTTTCCAGTTCTTCCAAGGTTTTGCCCTTGGTTTCAGGCAGTTTGGCCCGGATAAACAAGAAACTCAGGGCGCAGATGCCACCGTACAGCCAGAACGTGCCGGCCGCTCCTACTCCTTCATTGAGGAAAGGGAAGGTATAGGTGAGCAGAAAGCAGGCCACCCACAGGAAAAAAGTAGCCACCGCCATCGCCTTGCCCCGTATCCGGACGGGAAATATTTCGGAAAGCACCACCCAGACTACCGGCGCCAGCGACATGGCGTAACAAGCGATAGCCAGCACCACGAGCAACAGCATCGGCAGGCCGGAAAGCCCGGCGAAATAGCAGGCGCCCAGGATGGCATAAATCACCATCAACCCGGCCGAACCGACAAACATCAGGGTGCGGCGCCCCCATTTATCGACGGTATAGATGGCCACGAAGGTGAAAACGACGTTGGTGACGCCTGTCACCACAATATTCATCAACACGTCGGATACGGCATAGCCGGCTCCGGAGAAAATCTCGTGTGCATAATTGAAGATCACATTGATGCCGCACCATTGTTGAAAGACGGCCAATACGATGCCGATCAGCAAGACATTCCGAACGCCCGGATCCAGCAGGGCGCGCCAACCGCCGCTTTCGGATTCGGCCCCTTCGGCGCGAATCAGTCCGGGTAGGGTTTGAGCGGCATAGTGTTCGCCACCGATGCGCTTTAATACGCGGCGCGCTTCTTCTTTCCGGCCGCCGGCGGCCAGCCAGCGGGGACTTTCGGGGATGAGGAAAGAACAGCAGAAGAAGAGGACGGCCGGAACCAGACCGGCCCAGAACATCCACCGCCACGCCCATTGAATGCTTTCGGGATTGAGTGTTTCCGCCCCGTCGGTAAAATGGAGGCCAATCAGCCAGTTGGCTACCTGGGCCAGCAGGATGCCGATCACGATGGTAAGCTGGTTCAGGGATACGAAACGGCCGCGCACGGAGGCGGGAGAAACTTCGGCGATATAGACGGGAGAAACGTTCGACGCAATGCCGATACCCAAGCCGCCGAGGATGCGAAAGAGGATAAATATCCAGAACGCGCCGGCCATACCGGTTCCGACGAGGGAAAGGATAAAAAGAAAAGAGGCTGTAAGCAGCATTTTTTTCCGGCCGTAGCGATCGCTCCATCCTCCCGAGAGCAGGGCGCCGGCCAGACAACCAGCCAAGGCGCTACTCATGGCCCATCCCCTGAGGGCGGCCGATCCTTCGAGGTGAAAGAAGGGTTCGTAGAATATTTTAGCGCCTCCGATCACGACCCAGTCGTAACCGAATAATAAGCCGCCCAGGGCGGAAACGAGGCAGATGAACAGCAGATAGAGCGTTGTGTGTTTCATAACTGTATTTGTTTTTTCAACTGACGTTGTGTTCTTCAGGATATGATGCAAAGAAACACGCTTTCCGCCAAACGACAAATAGATAAAATATAGATAAGATGGATTATTTTCCGATTTTAATTGTATGTTTGCGCAGTACTTAAATCGAACATTATGATTAAACGCAAGGACGGATTCAGCGGAGAGCGGGCGCTGGTGCTGCCGCTTTCGATTGTAGAGGAGATGGAAAAAGACCCGTTTTCCTCCATTCTTCACATCACCGACATCGGGTATTACCCGAAGGCCTGGCACCATTTTCGCGAACGCAACGAGCCGATTAGCCAATTTGTGTTCATTTATTGCATCGAGGGGAAAGGATGGTACCGCACGCAGGGGCAGGAGTATGCCGTAACCCCCAACCAATATTTTATCCTGCCGGCCGGCACGGCCCACGCCTACGGCGCCGACGAACAAGATCCCTGGACTATTTATTGGATTCACTTCAAAGGGAAACTGGCTTCCCACTTTGCCCGTCAATCGCTGCGTCCGGTAGAAATCAAGCCGGGTATTCATTCGCGTATCAGCAACCGGATCGATCTTTTCGAAGAGATTCTCCGTACGCTTGAAATGGGGTACAGCCACGAAAATCTATTGTATGCCTGTTCGATTTTCTATCATTACCTGGGCACGTTGCGGTATTTGCAGCAGTACCGGGACGCGGCGCGTTTGGAAACGGAAAAAAACGATGTGGTGACGGCTTCTATCCATTTCATGCGGGAGAATATCGAAAAGAAACTGACGTTGCAGGAGATCGCGGAGCATACGGGGTATTCGCCTTCCCATTTTTCCGTTTTGTTCGGTAAACGGACGGGGTATGCGCCCCTGGCTTATTTTAACCAGTTGAAAATCCAGCAGGCTTGCCAGTTGTTGGATTTCACGGATATGAAGATCAACCAGGTGTGTTTCAAGATCGGGATCGAGGATAGTTATTATTTTTCCCGGCTCTTCCGGAAGGTGATGGGGATGTCTCCGCTGGAATATAAGAAGATGAAGAAAGGGTGAGGAAGCCAGCGTGCTCTTGCCGGAAAAGGGGTTACTTACTGTCTCTTTTTCTTCTACGTCCAAATGCATGCCAGTGAAATCAGGATTCCATGCTTATGCAATTTGAATTTCACTGGCATCCAATTTGAATTTCACCGGCATGGAAGAGACACTCCTTGGAAGCGCATTTTTAATAGGTTGATTATCAACTAGATA
>DBFJSK010000014.1:0-10254 GCA_048403675.1 Tannerellaceae bacterium
TGAAGTGAAAGACGATTTGACTGCTTATGCGGAGCTCAAGCTGGAGCTTCTCAAGCTAAACGCATATGAAAAGGGGGGGAAGATTCTTTCCCGCCTTTCCTATGAAGTGCTTTTGATACTTCTGGCCTTCTTCGCCATTCTGTTTATTTTTCTGGCCATCGGTTTCTACCTGGGCGATCTGCTTCAATCCAGAGGCGCCGGATTTGCCGTCGTGGCCATTTTATACATGCTGCTGATCGGAATTATCATGAAGAACCGGAAACGCATCCAGCTCAAAATCATGAACAGCATTATTTCCGCATTGACAGCTAAAGACGATAAGGACGATAAAGACGAAAAAGAGGATACGAATGACACCATCAACCGAACCGATCCGGCTGACACCGCTGGAGAAGCTGAATTTTGACAAACAACGCCTTCAGCAAGCGTGCCATACCCACGAGGAAAAACTGAGCGACGATTTCTCCTATTTGCAAGAAAACGCCGGCAGTCTGATTTTATCGGGACTATCGTCCATGCTGTTTCCCAGCACCAAATCGAACACTTCCAAAGAAGCGTCGGACGGTACGCCGGCGGCGGCTTCCACACCCGGACTTTCGCTGGGCATGAGCGACTATTTGTCCATGGCCAAAGGAATATTACCCATGGCCTGGGACATCGCCCAACCCTTTCTTTTTACCTGGGGAGTCAAAAAAGCAAAAAACTGGTTCAGTCACCTGCTTTTCAGGAAAAAGAAATAATCTCCAACAATTAATTTATGTTAGAGAGCACATATTTTCTAATCCCTTTATAAAGGACAATACAAAAAACATAACTACATTTGCAGTCGTTAAAACAAGGACATGATGAGACAAAGTAGAAGGATCGGGAACAGATCCGGCCAGCGGATTCCGATGGCATATTCAGCGCCGACCGCCTGGTTCGCCTCATGCAGCTCTCCTTGTTGTTGCTGAAAGTAAAAAACAAGTTATTATTAATAAACCCATTAAAGTTTTATTACAATGATTAAAGTAGGTATTAACGGTTTCGGCCGTATCGGACGTTTCGTTTTCCGTGCTGCACAAAAAAGAGATGATATTCAGATCGTAGGTATCAACGACCTTTGCCCGGTAGACTATCTGGCATATATGTTGAAATACGACACGATGCACGGACGTTTCGACGGTACAGTAGAAGCTGACGTAGAAAACAGCAAGCTGATCGTAAACGGCAAGGAAATCCGCGTAACAGCAGAAAGAAACCCGGCCGACCTGAAATGGGACGAAATCGGTGCTGAATATGTAGTAGAATCTACCGGTCTGTTCCTGACGAAAGAAAAAGCACAGGCTCACATCGAAGCCGGCGCCAAATACGTGGTTATGTCCGCTCCGTCGAAAGACGACACGCCCATGTTCGTTTGCGGTGTTAACGAAAACACTTATGTAAAAGGAACTCAGTTCGTATCCAACGCATCTTGTACGACCAACTGCTTGGCTCCGATCGCCAAAGTATTGAACGATAAATTCGGTATCACGGACGGTTTGATGACTACAGTTCACTCTACAACAGCTACTCAGAAAACAGTTGACGGCCCGTCGATGAAAGACTGGAGAGGCGGTCGCGCCGCTTCCGGCAACATCATCCCTTCTTCCACAGGTGCCGCCAAAGCTGTAGGTAAAGTTATCCCCGCCCTGAACGGCAAGCTGACAGGTATGTCCATGCGCGTTCCGACTCTGGACGTTTCCGTTGTCGACCTGACGGTAAACTTGGCCAAACCGGCTAAATACAGCGAAATCTGCGCTGCCATGAAAGAAGCCGCCGAAGGCGAACTGAAAGGTATTCTGGGTTACACGGAAGACGCTGTCGTATCTTCTGACTTCCTGGGTTGCCCGCTGACTTCCATCTTCGATGCCAAAGCCGGTATCGCTTTGACGGATACGTTCGTTAAAGTTGTTTCCTGGTATGACAACGAAATCGGTTACTCCAACAAAGTGCTCGACCTGATCGCTCACATGGCTAAAGTAAACGGATAATCGTTTCACACGATACAGTTTAAAGCCGCACCCTTCGGGGATGCGGCTTTTTTTTATATCTTTGCCTCCGATGAAAGCCTACCAACTAATCACCCTGCTCGGCCCCACCGCCTCCGGCAAGACCCCCTTCGCCGCGGCGCTGGCCCATCGTCTCGACACGGAAATCATCAGTGCCGATTCCCGGCAAGTATACCGCTCGATGGATATAGGAACCGGCAAAGACCTGACGGATTACCGGATTGACGGACGGCAGATACCCTACCATCTGATCGACATTTGCGAACCGGGCGACAAATACAACGTATTCCAATACCAGCATGATTTTTTCCGGGTTTATGAAGACCTACGCAGCCGGGGCAAACTTCCCATTCTCTGCGGAGGCACCGGCATGTATATCGAAGCCGTATTGAAAGGATACAAGCTACTGGACGTACCTCAGAATCCGGCCCTCCGGCAAGCCCTCGGCGGCAAAACCCTGGAAGAACTGGAAGCCATCCTGGCCTCTTACAAAACCCTCCACAATAAAACCGACGTGGATACCGCCCAGCGCGCCATCCGGGCCATCGAAATCGAAGCCTACTACCAATCCCAGACGCCGGACGTACACGAATACGAACCGCTGCACAGCCTGGTTATCGGGCTGGAAATCGACCGCGACTTACGACGCGAAAAAATATCGCGCCGGCTGCGCGCCCGTCTGGACGAAGGCATGGTAGAAGAAGTCAAACAATTACTAGAGGCAGGCGTAAGCCCGGACGATTTGATCTATTACGGCCTGGAATACAAATACCTCACCCTTTATATCACCGGCCAGCTAAGCTACGAAGCCATGGTGGGACAACTGGAAATCGCCATCCATCAATTCGCCAAACGGCAGATGACCTGGTTCCGGGGCATGGAACGGCGCGGATGCAAGATCCATTGGCTGGACGCCAGCCTGCCGACCGAAGTAAAAATAGAAAAAACGTTGGAATGGCTGGAAGAAAAAGATGAAATTTAATCCTACATAGCATGATAACAGTAAACGAATTAAATAAAGGAGATAATTTCTTCCTCCTGGCAGGCCCTTGCGTAATCGAAGGGGAAGAGATGGCGCTACGTATCGCCGAAAAGATAGTGACCCTCGCCGAAAAAAGACATATACCCTATGTATTCAAAGGCTCCTACCGGAAAGCCAATCGCTCGCGACTGGATTCCTTCACGGGAATAGGCGATGAAAAAGCCTTGAAAATCCTCAGAAAAGTAGGAGAAACATTCGGCATCCCCACCGTTACGGACATTCACGAGACGGCGGAAGCCGCCCTGGCGGCGGAATATGTGGACGTTTTGCAAATACCGGCCTTCCTTTGCCGGCAAACCGATTTGTTAGCCGCCGCCGCCCGCACGGGCAAAATCGTCAACATCAAAAAAGGACAGTTTCTCTCGCCCGGCGCCATGCAATTCGCCGTGCAGAAAGTAGTCGATGCGGGAAATCCGAATGTGATGATTACCGAAAGAGGCACGACATTCGGATACACCGATCTCGTCGTCGATTACCGTGGCATCCCCCAGATGCGCGACTTCGGCTATCCTGTGGTGATGGATGTAACGCACTCCCTACAGCAACCCAACCAAACCTCGGGAGTAACGGGCGGCATGCCAGCCTTGATCGAAACGATAGCCAAAGCCGCCATCGCCGTTGGCGCCGACGGTTTGTTCATCGAAACCCATCCGAACCCGGCCGAAGCCAAATCGGACGGCGCCAATATGCTGCGCCTCGACTTGCTGGACGGCTTACTCAAAAAGCTGGTACGCATCCGCCAAGCCATACAAGCCGCCGAATGATAAAAAACGATTCCGGATCGAAAACAGCTTCTTCGATAAGCAATTTTCGATCCGGAATCGTTTTATTTTTTCCCTAAGTAAGGGGAATCAGCCCATTTTACTAATCTTCCGAAGTCTATCCTCGTCGATCAATTTGATTTTGCGTCCGTCGAGCGCGATAATCCTTTCCGCCACAAAAGTGGAAAGCGTACGGATCGCATTCGATGTCGTCATATTCGACAAATTCGCCAAATCCTCCCGAGCCAGGTAGATACTCAGCGTAGCGCCGTCTTCTTCCAATCCGTAACTATCCTTGAGGAATAACAAAGACTCCGCCAAACGGCCGCGGATATGTTTCTGGGTGAGATTCACCGTACGTTCGTCGGCCACCCCCAGATCGATGGAAAGCTGCCGGATAAAGAACATCGCCAGATTGGGATTACCCATCAAAAGTTCGGTAACCACCACCATCGGAATCATGCAAACGGTAGAAGCCTCGAAAGCCGAAGCATTCGTCAAGTAATCCTCTTGTGCAAAGCTGGCCCGGTAGCCGAAATACTGCACCGGCTTAATCATCCGGATAATCTGGCTGCGTCCCCCTACCCCGTCCTTATAGATTTTCACTTTGCCCTTCAATAAGCACATCATATCTTTGGGTTCGTCGCCTTCGCAATAGATCAACTCGTTCCGCTTGAAATGTTGGATCGCCGAATTATTCCGGAGTATATCCCGCTCTTTGTCGGTCAATACCCGCCACACCTCTGATAAACTGGCCGATATATCGACCTCTTCTTTTTGTTGTTTAACCACGACTGCTATATAACATACTTGTGAAGCACAAATGTACGACATTTCTTTCAAAAAAATAAAACGTTTTGTCTGATTAATTCCAACAAAAAGTAACATTTTACGTTCTTTCACGTCAAATCTGGATTTTATTCCTTACGTTTGTATAGAAAGATGCGATTTCAAGTTGAAAAGGATTTTCGTTATACTTGCCCTGCTTGCCGTCACTGTAAGTTGCTGGGGGAGCAACCGGCCTTACGACAGTGATAAAATGTTATCATTCGGCAAATCGGACGCCTTATCCCAGCAACAGGCCGATTCCGTCATGCGGTTAGTGATTGCCAATGCGGCCGCGTATGCAAACGCCGTATCCGAATACGAAGCCGAAATCTACATCAAAGGACGAAGCGAAATTCTGAAACGAAACTTTCTGATGCATTTCGCCCACCATCTCTTTCCGGTGGACAGACACCACAAAAACCTGATTTTCGAGATGGTAACCCGTTCCGCCTACCAAGCCCCCAACCGCTACGTACACCGGTTCGAGGCCGCCAACGGCAACAGCATCCCCAACAGCGCCAAGCAACAAGAAGTGCTGGCCTTTCTCAACCTGAACGTATATTCCCCCACCATCTACGACGACGGCGTCATCATGCCCGTCGCCAGTGACGCATTCCGGTATTACCGGTTCAACCTGGAAAGCGTAGAAGACACCGCCGGACTGAAAATATACAAAATCCGCTTCCTCCCCCGCCAATGGAGCCAGAAACTCGTCTGCGGCGACCTCTACATCCTCGACAAAATCTGGTCGATCGACAAAATCGACATGAACGGACGCGCCTCGTTTGCCGAATTCAACGTGGTCGTTACTTACAGCCGCAATTTCCGCCGCTTCCTCCTGCCCGAAAAAGCCGACCTCTTCCTGCGCTATCATGTACTGGGAAACGCCATTGCCAGCCAATACCATTCCTCCTTCCGCTACCAGGAAGTCAAATGGGTGGAAGAAGACTATGAAAGCAAAAAATGGAAATCGCTCGACCTGACCAGCTATTACCGCGTGTCGTCCGACACCGTTCCCATCGTACAAGATACCACTTACTGGAACCGCCACCGGGACATCCCGCTCACCGAAGAAGAAATCAAGCTCTACCACACCCTCAGGGATACCACCGTGGCCAACGCCGACAGCAGCCAAACGACCCGGTATTTGAAACTGACCGAACGGCTGACCAATACCGTCAACCTGGATTACCGTACCACACGTATCAAATACTCCGGTATCCTGAATCCTTTCCAGTTGGGATACTCGGCCCGGAACGGCATCACCTACAAACAACAGATCCGTCTGAGCAAAACCTTCAGTCGCGACCGGCAATTGCGTTTTCGTCCGGAAATAGGGTATGTGTTCAAACGAAAAGAAATCTTCTTCAAAGTCGGCGGCGATTGGGAATACTGGCCTGAGCGACTGGGCGCCTTAGGACTTACCATCGCCAACGGCAACCAGAGTTATTCCTCCGAAATCACAGACAAGATCAAAGAGCAACTGAAAGATTCCACCATCAATTTCGACCATCTCGACCTGAAATATTTCCGTCACTACTATATCGATTTGCGCAATACGATCGAGATTTTCAACGGATTACAGTTGGCCGCCGGCGTATCCTACCACCGCCGCATACCCGTCAAGCGCCATACGGAAGCCGGGGAAGGAGTAGACGAGATTATTAATCAGGATTATAACGATTTCACCCCGCTTATCCATATTTCCTATACGCCGCGGCAATATTACCGGATGGACGGACATCGGAAAGAATACGTTTATTCCCATTACCCGACCTTCGCCGTCGAGGTGGCGCGGGGCATTCCGGGTGTGGGAAAAAGCACGGGTAATTATTGCCGGGTGGAAGCGGATGTGGAACAAAGCATTTCCCTCGGTCTGTTGCGCCGGTTGAATTATCACCTGAGCGGCGGATTATACACCATGCAAAAATCCACCTATTTCGCCGATTTCCAGTTTTTCACCCGGCATAATTTCCCCGAATCGTGGAGCGACCGGCTGGGCGGGGTATTCAATTTGTTGAAAGGAGAATGGTTCAACGCTTCCGACCGCTACGTGCAAGCCCACCTGATGTATCAAAGTCCTTTTATCCTTTTCCAACTTTTCAAACCGGACGCTTCCAAATACATTTTGTCGGAACGTTTCTATGTGAGCCAACTCTGGACACCGGTGCTTCCCAGCTATACCGAAATAGGGTACGGATTCGGCAACCACATCTTCAATATCGCTGTTTTTGCCGGTTTCGATCGTTGGAAATATGATGGAATAGGTTTGAAATTCGCCTTTGAACTCTTCCAATAAAAACAGAGAAAAGCCATCCGTTTATTCCGCCGCCTTTTCTTCGGAAAAGCCGGGAAAGCCGGAAGAAACAGGAGAAACGGATGCAGGAGAAACGGATGTGCCGGCAAAAGGAAGAGGCCGCGCTACCAGAATCCCGCGGTTGCTTTTCATCTGCGCCGTATAGGCCTGGAGCGAAGTCGGGTTGACAATCACCCGCTTGGCGGTTGTCGAAGCATGAATAAAAGTCAAATTCTTTCCCTGCCGCAGCAAGATGCCCACATGGGAAACATCCAGACCGGCCACCGTTGTTACAAAGCAAACGATGTCACCGGATTGCAGCCGCTGCGCTACAGTATCTATCTTTGTTTTAGGCACATAATAATAGGTGCGATTATTGATTTCCTGCTCTTGCGCAGCGATCTGCCGCACCCGGTCGGGGCGCTGTTTCAATTGTTTATAAGCTTCCGGGTGGGTAGAGATAAACGAAAGGTGCAGCGGCAAAGGTTCGCCTCCGGCCTCGCGGCTTATATCGCGCACGATTCCCCGGCGGCCGTTCTCCCAAATCCAGTCGCTCATATAATGCAAGCGATCCGGATAACCCGTAATCCGCCCCTCCCGGTACCGAATTGTTTGCAGTTCCCGGCAAAAAACATCGAAAGAAGGCCGGGGCGATTGCAGGGTGCGTACAAGGGCAAGCACATTTTCCACAAAAGTCGTACAATCCATCTGTCTCACATTCACGACCAATCCTTCGGGTTCCTTTTCCAACGTAGCGGCCACATACGGGATACCTAGGAAAAAACGGGCCGTCTCCACCATTAATTCGCTTTGAGAGAGATTTTTCCGGGGCGCCATCTCGCTCAGATACCGATCGACAATCGCCTGATCTTCTGCCGTATAATAAAGAGGGGCGGCCGAAACGGTCGTCGAGGCGAAGAAACCACCCGCGCACAACAGCAGGCACATCATTTTGAAGGCGATTCTTTGCATACGCTATTCGGTTTTCGTCTGTAACAAGTCTTGCAATCTCACCAATTCGTCGCGATACTGAGCCGCCTCCAGAAAATCCAGTTTTTTGGCGGCTTCCGTCATCAGTTTCTTTGTCCGGGCTATCGATTTTTCCAATTCCGGACGGCTCATATACTGCACAACCGGATCGGCCGCCAAACTGGGCGTCGGTTCGATATACACATCCTCCTCTGCCGTGACCGGTTTCTTTTCGGCCAATAACGACACACTGTTTTTGATTACCTGCGTAGGCATAATGCCATGTTTCTCATTATACGCCATCTGTTTTTCGCGGCGCCGCGTCGTTTCGTCCATCGTCAGGCGCATACTCTCCGTAATCTTATCGGCATAAAAAATCACTTTGCCGTTCACATTACGCGCAGCGCGGCCGGCCGTCTGCGTCAAGGAACGATGCGACCGCAAAAAACCTTCTTTATCGGCGTCCAGAATAGCCACGAGCGATACTTCCGGCAAATCCAATCCTTCCCGCAGCAGGTTGACGCCGATCAACACATCGAACAACCCCTTGCGCAAATCGTCCATAATCTGAATACGTTCCAACGTATCCACGTCGCTATGAATATAATTACAACGGATTCCCATACGCGTCAGATACGTAGTCAATTCCTCGGCCATCCGTTTGGTTAGCGTCGTTACCAACACCCGCTCGTCGATAGCCGCCCGCTGGGTAATCTCCTCCATCAAATCATCGATCTGGTTCAGCGTAGGCCGCACTTCAATCACCGGGTCGAGCAAGCCGGTCGGCCGGATCACCTGATCCACCACGATCCCTTCGCTTTTCGCCAGTTCATAATCCGCCGGCGTAGCGCTCACATACACAGCCAGGGGGGTAAGCGATTCGAACTCGTCGAACGTAAGCGGGCGGTTATCCATCGCCGAGGGCAAACGGAATCCGTATTCCACCAGATTTTTCTTACGGGCATAATCCCCTCCGTACATCGCGCGGATCTGCGGAATCGTCACATGGCTTTCATCCACCACCAACATAAAATCCTGGGGGAAATAATCCAACAAGCAAAACGGTCTTTCCCCCGCGGAACGCCCATCGAAATACCGGGAATAATTCTCGATACCGGAACAATGGCCCAGTTCGCGAATCATTTCCAAATCGAAGGTTACCCGTTCGTACAGCCTTTTGGCCTCATAGGGTTTACCGATCTCGTTGAGGAAATTAACTTGGGTACCCAGATCCACGTCGATCTGTCCGATCGCCGCATTAATCCGATCCTGTGTGGTCACGAAAAGATTAGTAGGATAAATATTCAATTCATCCTGCTCGTCGATTTCCTGTCCGGTAAGCGGATTGAAAGAAGAAAGCCGGTCGATCTCGTCATCCCAGAATTCAATCCGGTAAGCCACCCCGTCGAAAGTTTCGATGGCCGGAAAAATATCGACCGTATCCCCGTTCACCCGGAAACAACCACTCTTGAATTCCAGTTTATTATTAATATACAACGCATCCACAAACCGCCGGAGCAACTGATCCCTGTTTATGCGCATCCCTCGTTCCAGATGCGTCACCTTTTCGGCAAACGCCCGCGGATCGGCCATGCCGTAGAGGCAAGAGACGGAAGAAACCACAATCACGTCTTTCCGGCCCGACAACAAAGAAGCGGTAGTCCGGAGCCGGAGCTTGTCGATTTCTTCGTTGATCTGCAAATCCTTTTCGATATAGGTATCCGTGCTCGGAAGATAGGCCTCCGGTTGGTAATAATCGTAATAGGAAACAAAATACTCTACGGCATTATTCGGGAAAAAAGCTTTGAACTCGCTGTAAAGCTGGGCGGCCAAGGTTTTATTATGGCTCAAAATAAGCGTAGGCTTTTGGATTTCTTTAATCACATTGGCAATGGTAAACGTCTTGCCCGAACCTGTCACACCGAGCAATGTTTGAAAAGGAACACCGCTCCGGATGCCGTCGGAAAGCGCCGCAATGGCTTCCGGCTGATCGCCGGTAGGCTTGAACGTCGATGATAATTCAAAATTCATGCGCTACGCGTTCTTTTGTTTAGGCATTACGATCCAAAGAATAATATAAAGAAGTCCGCCGCCTCCCCCAAACAAGATCAGCAACACAAACAATACCCGGACAATCGTAGGATCTACCCCGAAATAATCCGCTAGGCCGGCACAGACCCCGGCTATCATCCCATGATCGGAACGCATCAGTCTTTTTTTCTCTTCCATAGCTTTTTTACGTATAACCCAATGATAGGTCATCTCTCTTATTTATACAGAGATAACGAAGGTAGTACCCATCGAATACCCCAGCAAACTCGCCCACGG
>DBFJSK010000015.1:0-4785 GCA_048403675.1 Tannerellaceae bacterium
ATAAGAATAGTTGGTGTAGACTTGCCCCAAAATAAGAGAGGAGAGATTGCCTTGACCTATATTTTCGGTATCGGTCGTAGTGCGGCAAACTCAATTTTAGCAAAAGCAGGAATTGATCGTGATATCAAAGTAAAAGACTGGACAGACGATCAGGCAGCGAAAGTACGTGAAGTCATCGGCGCCGAATACAAAGTAGAAGGTGACCTCCGTTCAGAAATTCAACTTAACATCAAGCGTCTGATGGACATCGGTTGCTACCGTGGCGTTCGTCACCGTATCGGTTTGCCGCTGAGAGGACAGAGCACGAAAAACAATGCCCGTACGCGTAAGGGTAAGAAGAAAACAGTTGCAAACAAGAAAAAAGCTACTAAATAATAAGAGTTAATATGGCAAAGAAAACAGTCGCAGCAAAGAAGAGAAACGTAAAAGTTGACGCTTACGGTCAAGCTCATATTCATTCTTCTTTTAACAACATTATTGTGTCGCTTGCCAACAGCGAAGGACAAGTAATCAGCTGGTCGTCCGCCGGTAAGATGGGATTCAGAAGTTCTAAAAAGAACACTCCCTATGCCGCTCAGATGGCCGCACAAGATTGCGCTAAAGTAGCTTATGATCTTGGTTTGAGAAAAGTAAAAGTATTCGTAAAAGGACCGGGTAACGGCCGTGAATCGGCTATCCGTACCATCCACGGCGCCGGTATTGAAGTAACTGAAATCGTTGACGTTACTCCGCTGCCGCACAATGGTTGCCGTCCTCCGAAAAAGAGAAGAGTATAATTAACGATAATTTCTTGAACACAGAACCCGGAATTGTGAATAGATTGCATATTGACCTTATCCTCTCTGTAATCGCGGCTGCACGATTCCCGGTTCGAACAGAACATTAAAAAAACAAAAAAATGGCAAGATATACTGGACCAAAAACAAGAATTGCCCGTAAATTCGGTGAGGCTATATTCGGTGCGGATAAAGTTCTTTCTAAGAAAAACTACCCTCCCGGACAGCATGGAAACTCCCGGAAAAGAAAAACTTCCGAGTACGGCATCCAGCTTCGTGAGAAGCAAAAAGCAAAATACACCTACGGCGTACTGGAAAAACAATTCAGAAACCTGTTTGACAAAGCTTCCCGTTCGAAAGGTATCACCGGTGAAGTACTGCTTCAATTACTGGAAGGCCGTCTGGACAACGTAGTATTCCGTTTGGGAATCGCTCCCACGCGTGCTGCCGCCCGTCAGTTGGTTTCTCACCGTCATATCACGGTAGACGGAAAGGTTGTCAACATCCCTTCTTACGCTGTGAAAGCCGGTCAGATAATTGGTGTTAGAGAAAAATCCAAGTCGCTGGAAGTAATCGCCGACGCCCTGTCGGGATTCAACCATAGTAAATATCCTTGGATCGAATGGGACCAGGCTTCTTTAAGCGGGAAATTACTGCACCTGCCCGAAAGAGCCGATATTCCTGAAAACATTAAAGAGCAGTTGATCGTAGAATTGTATTCTAAATAATAATTGATTTCCATGGCGATATTAGCATTTCAAAAACCCGATAAAGTATTAATGTTGGAAGCGGACAATTTCTTCGGCAAGTTTGAATTTCGTCCGTTGGAACCCGGCTATGGTATTACAATAGGTAATGCTCTGCGCCGTATTCTCCTGTCGTCGCTTGAAGGTTTTGCTATTACATCCATCAAAATCGAAGGGGTTGACCATGAATTTGGCACCATTCCCGGCGTGATCGAGGATGTAACGAACATTATCCTGAATTTGAAACAAGTACGTTTCAAACACATTGTCGACGATATTGAGAATGAAAAAGTAAGTATTACTGTTTCGGGTTCGGAAGTGTTCAAAGCCGGTGATATTGGTAAACAACTGACAGGATTCGAAGTATTGAATCCGGATCTGGTTATTTGCCGCTTAGATCCGAACGCAAGCTTTCAGATTGAGCTGACTATCAACAAAGGACGCGGATACGTACCCGCCGACGAAAACAGAGACCCGAATGCGGACATCCACGTCATCGCGATCGACTCTATTTATACGCCGATACGCAACGTAAAATATTCAATCGAAAACTTCCGTGTTGAGCAAAAGACGGACTACGAAAAGTTGGTTCTTGAAATAGCCACCGATGGTTCTATTCATCCGAAAGAAGCGTTGAAAGAAGCTGCAAAGATTCTGATCCACCACTTCATGTTGTTCTCCGATGAAAAGATCGCTATCGAAACAGTCGATACGGACGGCAATGAAGAATTCGACGAAGAAGTACTTCATATGCGTCAATTGCTCAAGAGCAAACTGGCTGATATGGACCTTTCCGTACGTGCTTTGAATTGCTTAAAGGCTGCAGACGTTGAAACCCTGGGCGAACTGGTGAAATTCAACAAAAACGATTTGTTGAAATTCCGCAACTTCGGTAAAAAATCGCTCACGGAACTGGATGAACTGTTGGAGAGTCTGAACCTTTCATTCGGTATGGATATCACAAAATATAAATTAGATAAAGAGTAAGTAAACGATGAGACATAATAAGAAAATCAATCATTTAGGTCGTACAAACACTCACCGTGACGCGATGCTTTCGAATATGGCTTCTTCTTTGATCAAACACAAGAGAATCTTTACTACGACAGCAAAAGCCAAGGCCCTCAGGAAGTTTGTAGAACCCCTTATCACCAAGTCGAAAGAGGACACTACCCACTCTCGTCGTGTGGTATTCAGCAATTTGCAAGACAAAAACGCTGTAACGGAACTCTTCAAAGAAATAGCACAGAAAATCGGCGATCGTCCCGGTGGCTATACCCGTATCATCAAAACAGGCAACCGTCTGGGTGACAACGCAGCCATGTGCTTTATCGAACTGGTGGATTACAACGAAAACATGTTGAAAGACGCCACAGCTAAGAAAGCTCCGAAGGCAAGACGTTCGCGCAAAAAATCGACTGCTGCCGAAGCCGCTCCCGCAGCTGAAACAGAAGCCACTCAAACAGAAGAAAAAGCAGCCGAATAAGAAAACGAAAGTAGAATTTTCGGTTTACCTTATAAAAAAGCCCTCTCGTTCTTTCGGGAGGGCTTTTTTGTTGTCCAACAAAAAGTAAGAAGAAAGAGGATCTAAAGATTCCTGCACATTCACTGCAAACCCTTGACTCTGAAAGAACAGAAACTACCCATAAAATATAAAGATTTCTCTATAAGCACATCGGCAAATTCGATGAGCTTTTGCAACAATCCGACCTTTCCAATTGTTATTTTTGTGTTAAAGGTAAAGATAGGGTGCATCCTAATATACCTCTGCGAGCTTATTCCTGCACCCGATTGCCTTTTTCTCTGTAATGGACATGTGAAATAGACACCATTAAATAAGATAACACATATGGAAATTGTAAAAGTTGTAGGTAGAGAAATTTTGGATTCCCGCGGAAACCCCACAGTAGAAGTAGACGTACATTTAGCCTCCGGCGCTTTCGGCCGCGCCTCCGTGCCTTCGGGCGCTTCGACAGGCGAAAACGAAGCCATCGAATTACGCGACGGCGATAAGAAACGCTATGGCGGCAAAGGAGTTATGAAAGCGGTTGATAACGTAAATAATATAATAGGCCCCGCCATTCTCGGCATGAGCGCCTTAAACCAACGTGAAATCGACCATAAACTTCTCGCGCTGGACGGAACCAGCACCAAAGCAAACCTCGGCGCCAACGCCTTGCTCGGCGTTTCGCTGGCCGTAGCCAAAGCGGCTGCTCACTATCTCGACCAGCCTCTTTACCGCTATATCGGAGGTACGAATACCTATGTCATGCCCGTACCGATGATGAACATCATCAACGGCGGATCGCATTCCGACGCGCCGATCGCTTTTCAGGAATTTATGATCCGTCCGGTAGGCGCCAGTAGCTTCCGCGAGGGGCTTCGCATGGGCGCCGAAGTATTCCATGCCCTGAAAAAAGTATTGCACGACCGCGGGTTAAGCACCGCCGTTGGCGACGAAGGCGGTTTCGCACCGGCGCTTAACGGAACGGAAGACGCACTCAATTCGATTATGGCAGCTATCCAAGCGGCCGGATACGAACCGGGAAAAGACGTCACGATCGCCATGGATTGCGCAGCATCCGAATTTTACCACGATGGCATCTACGACTATACCAAATTCGAAGGGCTGAACGGCGCCAAACGTACTGCCCAGCAACAGGTAATTTATCTGAGCGAACTGGTTGAAAAATATCCGATCGATTCGATTGAAGACGGCATGGATGAAAACGATTGGGACGGTTGGAAGATACTGACCGCCGCTCTGGGTTCCCGTTGCCAGTTGGTAGGCGACGATTTGTTCGTCACCAACGTCGATTTTCTGAAAAAAGGCATCGTAAGCGGATGCGCCAATTCGATCCTGATTAAAGTCAACCAGATCGGTACGCTAAGCGAAACCCTGGACGCCATCGAGATGGCTTTGCGCAACGGCTATACGGCCGTTATCTCCCACCGCTCGGGCGAAACGGAAGACGCTACCATAGCCGATATTGCTGTCGCCACCAACGCCGGACAGATCAAGACCGGTTCGTTGAGCCGTTCCGACCGTATGGCCAAATACAACCAGTTGCTTCGCATTGAAGAAGAATTGGGCAATCTGGCAGTGTATGGATACAAGACGTATAAAAGATAAAGAATCTGCCGCCTAGCTAAAAGGCGGAGATAATAAAGAAAATATCTGCTGAGAGAATGCCTCTCCGAAAGTTTCTTCGTAAACTTTTTGGAGGGGCATTTCTATGAAAGGATATGCTTTTTTATTTATA
>DBFJSK010000016.1:0-3111 GCA_048403675.1 Tannerellaceae bacterium
GATTTATCACTATAAAACAAGATGTTGTGAAAAATATATTACTGGGTTATTACGCCATAATAGGATGTCTTTTACTTAGTTCGTGTATATTCGAAGATGTTTCGGAATGCCCTTCCGGGCTACTTGTGACCGTAAGTATAAAGGACAAGAACTATTTTAATATAGACCAATTCGAGACCCTTAGTAAAGTAGACGAAAAGCAACCTTTCACCACATTTATTCATACATTATCCTATGAACTAAACAGTTTGCAGACCGGCCAGACAATCCAAAAATCGATTCTCTCTCTGCTTTCCTCCTCCGATGTCACCTATTCCTTCCCGATCGACAAGCTACCGGCAGGCAGCTACGTGCTCACCGTGTGGGGGAATCTTGCCGACGAACAGGCGCCCGACGAACTTCATCCCGACCACACGGAATCAACCGATCTCTACCTGGCCAGCCGCCGGATAGAACTGACCGGCTCGTCGGCTGCCGTTTCGCTCGAACTGGAACGCACAAAAGGAAAATTGGTACTTTTTTGTCGTAATTTTCCACCCTCCCTACGTAGTACGGCAGAAGAGATCGGCCCTGTCTATCAACGCGTCTCCCCCTTCCTGGTCTATTCCGGCCAGACACAGGTCGAAAAGAAAGCCTCTTTTTCCGCCATCGAAGAATGGATGATCGCCCCTTCGCCCGAAGGCAAGACCTCTACGCTGGATGTCCGCTTTTATACGACCACCCCCGCCCCACCTGCGCTCACCCTTCCGCCCCTCCAAGTAACCATCCGCCGGAACGAACTGACGGTCATCCGGATAGACTACAACAGCAACCAAAAATATTGGGAGATCTGGTGCTACATCGACAGCCGGTGGGCCTTCATTCACCACCTGGACATTCATTGATTTCCATTCTATATTTATTCATTCTATAAAATTTTCATCGCATGAAAAAAGTAATGTTTTTTGCTCTGGCAAGCGCCCTGCTGTTTGCCTGTTCGGAGAATGACGATCCTTCCCCAGTAGCCAACGACAATCCCGAAAACGGATCGGTCATTTTCCAAATCTCGGCCGTCAACGAATTGAACGCCGGTGTACATACCAAAGGAAACCTATACAGCCAGGAAGCCGTTCAACACGTCACCCGGGTTTCGATCTACGCTTTCAAAAACAACAGTACCGACTATGTGTATGCCAAAACCTACGACATTCCCGATTGGACGGACGGCACGACCTTCAAACGCTATGTGATCGATAAAAGCAATCCGTTGGATGCCGGCGATTACAAATTCCTGGCGGTAGGCCGCGACGCGACCGACAAATATATCGTCATCGACCCAGGCACAACGCATACCTACGAAAGCATGATTGCCCAAGTAGCCAAAAACGGCGATGAAGAAGAATTGTTCGCCGGTTCGGGGCAAGCTACCGTCACAGCCAACGGTGTAAGGGTGAGTATCGAAATGACGCGCAAAGTAGCCGGCGTATTGGGCTATTTCGTCAATATTCCTCAAACCATCGATGGTAAAACGGTACGGTATTTATGGCTGAAAGTGAGCAATGCCAACCAGACCGTCAACCTGACTACGGGCAGCGGCGTGAATACGGCAGAAACGCCCTTCAACATCCTCAATATCGATCTGAGCACCCAAACCGTCGACAACGGCATCTATACCGGCAACGATTTGTCCGGCCAAGGGGTAGTAAAAATAGTGAATTCCCAATTAAACGGAGCCTACTTTATGCCGGTTAGCGGCGTTACGCTAACCCTTGGGTTGTATGCCGCCGACAGTACGGCTTTAAAGACCTGGAATGTACAGGACAGTAACGGGGGAACCACTAATTTTAACCTCCTGGCCAACCATTTCTATTCGCTGGGAATAAAAGCCGTTGCCGGGAGCACCACGGGGGGGACGCCCGATCCGGGCGACGATGATGCACCGGTCGATTTGATGACCGACCAGAATATCGTCGTTTCGATCAGTCCGGCCTGGGAATTGATTCACAACTTAGTCATCCTGCCTCAACCTTAGAAAAGGATGAAAAGAGAAGGTTGTATACTCTCCTTTTTCTGGAGCTTTCTGGCGGTACTTATTTTCGGCCGGTGTACGGCCGACGAGATTGCCGTGGAAAGCCCCCGGGAAAAGGATTCTGAAATCCCGTTGTCGATCCAGATCGGACAACCTCAGACCCGCGTACCGGGCGACACGTTATTTTCAGTCAACCGGTTACTTCTGCTGCCTTTCCGGCAAAGCAACCCGGGCGCAGGGGAAGCTCCTTCGAATTACGTGCCGCTGTACGACAAAGTCAAGCAGGTGGATGCCAGTTTTTTCCCGGTCACCACCCAAACGCTGGCACTTCCTTCCGCCGATCGTTACCAATTGCTGGTAATCGGATACAACCGTACGGATTACGATTTCACCTACCCCACAAACGCTTTCCGGCGATTCTCTATCGGATCGACAAGCTCTTCTCCCACCCTCGACAACGTTTATTTGCAGCCGGTCGATCCGACCGATGTACCGGAGTTCTTCGTTTGTATAGCCGAAGGATATAAAAACACGACCTATATCGGCCCTCGTTTCAGCCCCCCGCAAATTAATCATATGACAGGAACGCTCAAACGTATTGTGGGCGGATTTACCCTCCAAATAAGCGGCATACCGTCATCGGTGGGATCGATCTCGCTCACGGCCGAACAGTTGGTAACCGCTATCCGGGCCTCGGACGGAACCCCGCTTACCTGGCAAACGCCCGGCGACAGCGGAAAAAAGTTATTCGGAAACCAGGCCCCCAGCAGCGGCCGGGTAACATTCAACACCTACCTGCTTGCTACGCCCGGCGACCGGAAAACATTATTCTACCTCGATGTCGCCACAGGCGCTTCTACCGAAAGGTTTACGATGAAGGTAACCGATACGCCCGAGGTAGCCTCCGCCAACCGGATTATTTTCAGTCCCAACCATTGGGTAAATATCACCGGAAACTATACAGATATAAAACCCGGTTTTTTCATTTCAGGTTCGATCAACCTCGACGATAATGCCTGGGATGGTTTACAATAACGCCTAAATAGTAAAAATAATGAAGATCTATTCAGCAGCTTGGGCGCCCCTCCTTCTGCTCCTGCTTT
>DBFJSK010000017.1:0-4070 GCA_048403675.1 Tannerellaceae bacterium
CATGCCCACCCGGCGTTTCATAAACCGGAGGAAAACCGAGGTAATGCTTTCCAACATGCCGCTCGCCGTCATCGCCCCGCCGAAACACATGGCGCAAATAATCAACCAGATCGTATTCATCATGCCCGACATTCCCCGCGTAGCGACCAGGCTGTCGAGCGCTTCGTTGCCCGTTTGGATCTGCGTGCTTCCGTAGAAGGTCATAAACAACCCTTTGAAGTTCGAAAGCGCATCTCCTTCAGGCAGTCCCGAAATTTCATGCAGCAAATGCGGCTGGAAAAAGAGGGCGAACACCCCCGCCAAAGCGGCCGAAACGAAAAGCGTAATCAGCGAAGGCACCTTCCGGGCAATCAGAATACCGGTCACCACAGGCACCGTGAGCAACCACAGGGAAATATGAAACGTCTCTTTCAGCGATTCCGAAAAAGAGGCCACCTGCCCGGCGGCCGACGAAGTATGCGCAAATCCGGCAACGGTGAAAATCACCAATGTAATCGTCATTGAAGGCACGGTGGTGAACATCATATAGCGGATATGCGAGAAAAGCGGCGTATGCGTCACCGACGAGGCCAGCACGGTCGTATCCGACAGCGGCGAAATCTTATCGCCGAAATAAGCACCCGAAATAATCGCCCCGGCTACCCAGCCGGTAGCAAACCCCTGCGCTTCGCCGATGCCCATCAAAGCGATCCCGATGGTGGCGATCGTCGTCCACGAACTGCCCGTCATCACCGACACGATGGCGCAAATCACGCAGCAGGAAGCCAGGAAAAAACTGGGATGCAGGATCTGCATCCCGTAATAGATTAGCGTGGGTACCACCCCGCTAATCATCCAACTACCCGAAAGCGCACCGATCAGCAAAAGAATAATCAGCGCCACGGAAACCCCCAGGATATTGTTGCAGATGGCCTGCTCGATTTCTTTCCAGGGTACTTTCGAAACGGTCATGGCCAGAATCGAAGCCACCGCGGTCGTAGTAAGCAACACCACCTGGCTGCCCCCGCTGAGGGCGTCGCTGCCGAAGGTGCGGATGGTAATGAAGAGTAAAAATACCAATACCAGGATAGGTATCAGGGAAAGCAGAGGAGAAGGCATTAGCTTATGCGGACTCGTTTTCATTCTTGTTTGTTTAGTAGTACGTGTTTTGTGTCTTTAATGTGCGCAAAAGTAGAGAAAAACGACGATTTTTCTCCCTTTTGTAAGATGATTTAAAGCTTATTGAGTTTCCTTTTTCCGGAAAATCTTGTACCCGGAGGCCGCTATCAGCATACTCATCAGAGGGCTGACGAGGTTGAAGATGCAATAGGGTAGATAGGTGAGCGTCGAAACGCCCAGAATGGTAGCCTGTGTCATGCCGCAGGTAGTCCAGGGAATAAGCACGGAGGTGACGGTTACCGAATCTTCGGTAGTCCGGCTGAGCAGCCGGCTTTCGAATCCCATTCGTTCGTAAGCTTCCTTGAACATCTCGCTGTTCAGGATAATGGCGATAAATTGGTCGGCCGTGCAAATGTTCAGCGATAGCCCCGATACGATGGTGGAGGCCACCACGCTGGTGCGTCCTTTCATAAAATGCAGGAAAATCCGAGTGATACTGGCCAACATGCCGCTGGCCGACATCGCTCCGCCGAAACACATGGCGCAGATAATCAACCAAATCGTATTCAACATACCGCTCATGCCCCGCGTCGAAACCAAGGCGTCGAGGGCTTCGTTGCCGGTATGTAGCTGGGTACTGTCGTAAAAGGTCATCAGCAATCCTTTGATAGAAGGCACGACGCCCCCCTGTGGCATCCCCGCTATTTCCACCAGCGCTTCCGGCTGGAAGATAAGGGCGAAGATCCCGGCCAATACCGACGAAGCGAACAACACGACGATGGAGGGCGTCTTCCGGGCGATCAGGATACCGGTCACGAGCGGCACGATAAACAACCAGGGTGTAATATGAAAACTGTTTTTCAAGGCGGCCGAAAAAGCCGCGATCTGGGAGGCGTCCGTCGTTTGATGGGTAAAACCTACGGCGCAGAATACCGTCAAGGCAATGACCATCGAGGGCACCGTGGTATAAAGCATGTAACGGATGTGGGTGAAGAGTGGGGTGCCCGTTACCGAAGCGGCCAGCACGGTAGTATCGGAAAGAGGCGACATCTTATCTCCGAAATAGGCGCCCGAAATAATGGCTCCCGCAATCCAGCCGGTGCGGAATCCCTGGGCTTCGCCGATCCCGATCAGGGCGATGCCGATGGTGGCAATCGTCGTCCATGAACTGCCTGTCATGACCGAAACCACCGAGCAGAGGATACAACAGGAGGCCAGGAAAAAGTCCGATTGCATGATTTCCAGCCCGTAATAGATCAACGACGGCACGATCCCGCTCACCATCCAACTGCCCGAGAGGGTGCCGATCAGCAAGAGAATCAAAAGGGAAGGGGCGATGCCGTAGATGTTGCGGGCGATTTGTTGTTCCATATCTTCCCAGGTAATCCGGCAACGGTACACGGCGATAAGGGCGCAGACGGCTGTGGCCAGCAGCAGCACGATTTGGCTGCCGCCGCTGAGTGCGTCGCCTGCGAAGATATAGATCGATACGGCGAGCATCGAAACCAGGGCGATGACGGGTATCAACGAAAGCCAGGTGGAGGGCTGGCGCGGGGGTTGTTTTTCCATAACGTAGCGGTTTGTCAGACCGGAGTTTGTTTTTCGGGCGGGAAGGTACGAAGTTTCCGGAAAAAATCGCTTCGGAGAGCCGGATAAAAATAGGAGATGGGGGAAAGGTGGCGGCGGGGGGACAGGCGTGATAGGGGGATTGCGTAAGGATTCCCGATTTGTGGGATAGGTTGGTGTTCTAAATTATAAAAATAAAAGTATAGGCTTTCTCTACAAAAAGGCTGCTTTATCCGGTTACATGGCAATGGTTGTTTTGTTCACTTTGAATTGTTGTCTTTTTTGAAGGTGTTATTGATCCTAGTCTTTTTTTTACCTGAAAAGTTTAGTATCTCTTGTACTGTATGGTGATGGCTTTGTGTTTTACCGTTCTTTTCAACCGGAGTAATCTTTTTCTCCTTGTTTTTTTAATAAATGCCGGAAAGGATAGGTTTAATCGATTTTTTTCATTTTCTTTATTTCGTCAATTATTAGCACGCAAGAAACGCAGGTAGTGAAAGAAAAGAGGGAGGCCTACGAATAAGGAGATAAGTAAAACCGAAAATCTAAACAAACCGACTATGCACTTAAAAATCGCTTATAAGGCCGTTCTGCTTTCACTTTTGTGTCGAACAGGCTGCTCGGAACAAAACAAATCAGGCGAAGCCATCCGGCAAAAAGTCGCCCGATGAAGTGGAAAACAAATTCAATTGCCTTCGGATGTTGTTTTTATGCGCTATGCGTTGGATACGGTTGCCTTCCATCCGGATAGCGAATACAAGATTGTAATGTATACCGATTCCGGCGGTTGTACAAGCTGTAAGCTACAACTGCCTAAATGGAAAGAAATGCTCTCGCTGACCGATTTCCATAGCTACGGCTTGCAGTATCGAACACAATCCAACGCAGATGGAGTGGAGTGATTTAGATATGGAAAATGTGAAAGCGGTGGCTATTAATGATATGTGCCCGAATGGATGCACAGGTGGGGAAATGGCTGTTACTGTTATGGATTTCATGAAAAATCCGCAGAATATAGTTGGGAATAGTTTAAATTGGATTTTAGATATTTTTCTTTAACCAGATCTGTGGTTTTTACTCTTGTTTATTTAAAATTCTATAACGATTAGTCGTTTATTAAAAAAAATAAACGACTAATTATGATAATATTAATTATGAATTATATGAAACCGACTTTGCTTTTAATGTGTTCCTTTCTTATTTGGGGATGTAGCCATAATTTAGCTGAAAAACATCAGAATAAACGCGATCAAGTAATAGATGTGCACGGGCGCGTAAAAGAAATAAAGACGGGCAATATCTTCCTTAATAGTTATAGCGATGTTTATAAGTTAAACAAATACATAATTGTTTGTGAATATAATTCTTATGAGAATCAAATATATCTGTTTGAGCACGATGATTTT
>DBFJSK010000018.1:0-12612 GCA_048403675.1 Tannerellaceae bacterium
CGCAAGGGCCGATCAGAAGGTGACATCGAAGCCGCCCATAAACACAGCTTTCGGCATCGGGAATCCCTCATTAATCGAATACCGCGCGGCTGTCAGGTTCTCACCTTTTACAAAGAGGCTCAACCCTTTGTCGGAGGTTCCGAAACGATAAGAGACTTTTGCATTCAGCACCGTATAATCTTCTTTCGTCCGCGTGGCGGTATTGATGTATAAATCGAAAATCGATTGTACATTCATATAAAAGCTAAACCGACCCGGCGAATACATCGCCCCGGCAAAAAGTTTATGGGCCGGAGCGGCCAGTAAAGGCTTGCTGGTGTGCAGATAGCTGTAATTCATGTCTACACTTAAATTCGGACAGATCTGATAACGGGCTTCGAATTCGATCCCCTTGTTGGTAAATGTGCCTGTGTTCATATTTTTCACATGTCCGTCGGCCTTTACGACTTCAATCATATTCTCCCCGTCAATAAAGAAGGCTGTCAGTTCGGCAGATAAATTACCGTCCAGCAGCAACTGGCCAACCGAAACCTCGTAGTTCATCATACGTTCCGGTTTCAAATCGGGGTTCTGAGGCGTAAACATATACATTTCTTTGATGGTCGGGCTGCGGAACCCTTTCGAAAGAGACGCCTTGATCGTATTACCCTCGAACGGACGGACGGTAACACCCGCCTGCGGAACCCATTCGCCCCCGAAAGTGCTGTTGTATTCATACCGCACGCCGGCATTCAAGCTGATTCTGTCGAATAAATCTTGCTGCGCAATCAAATATCCGGCTACTTCGTTCACCGTTTTATCGACCAATTGTTTCCGGCCTCCGCTCAAGGTATCGTTGCGGGCCTTCCCTCCCCAGTTTTTATAATCAACGCCCACCGTGAAGCTGTTGCCTTTCAGCAACCGGAACGATTGATAAAGTAAAATCCCGGCATTATGGTCGTCGGAATGAAACCGGTAATCGAGCGGTTTGGCGCCCAGGTGATAACCATCGTTTATATCGTGGTTTCCCCAATTGAAAAAGGCCCGGAAAGCTCCGCTGGTTTTATCGTATTGATTTTCCAGCGCGAAAGAGGTCGTACCGCGCAAAATATCCATATCGTTATCGATCAGCGGATCAGTAACGAGTCCCGGATTTTCGTTCTTGAATTTAGCCAGGCTTACGTCGGCCGTTACGTTATAATGCGTGTCGATGGCATAGCCTAATTTGGCAAATCCGTTGGTAATATGGAATTTCGAATCCGGGCGATGGCCGTCGGTACGATCGTGATTGAGTGAAATAAAACTACTGAATTTTCCGATGTTGTAGCCGTTGTTAATCATATATTTCTGCGTGTTGTACGAACCGTACATCACCCGGGCCTGTGTACGGCGGCCGGCTCGCGTATGTTGCCGCGTCAGGATATTCACGACGCCGCCCATGGCATTCGAGCCGTATAACAGCGAACCGGGCCCGCGGATCACTTCCACCCTTTCCACATCCGAAGCGACATAAGTATCAGGTAGCGAATGGCCGAATACGCCGGCCCATTGGGGTTGTCCGTCGAACAAGACCAATACTTTGTTCCCCTGCCCTACCCCGCGAATGTTGATTTCGCCGGCGGACCCGGTGGATACGCCGAAACCGGTAATCCCTTTTTGGGTGACGAACAAGCCGGGCACGCGTTCCGACAATACCGGAAGCAAGGCCGATTCGCTGCTGGCTTCGATTTCGCTTCGTTCAAGCACGGAAATAGAAAGGGGCACGCTATTGCGATTCACCTTAATCTTGTTGGCCGACACCACGACACCTTTCAACCGGATCAGGCTGTCGACGGCTGCCGGATCGGCTGCATGACCTAAAAAACTGATCAATAGCCCGGAAATAAGTAAAATCTTTTTTTTCATATCTAATTTTTCTATTCAATATAAACGGTTATTCTCCCCGAAGGCGTAACACCTTTTACACGAATCGTGTTACCTTAGGGTGCAAAAAAAAGCTTAGTCCGCCCGGCTCATCACCAACTTCCCGTGTTTAATTCCCTTAATCGTAGTCAACTTATCGGCCAGCTCGGTCAGACGGTGAGCCGTACCCATTACCGTTACGATGTGAAGGCAGAAATTGCGGTTGATATAATATTGGGAGGAAGAGAGGATGACGTCTTTATACATTTGTTCGATAGCGGCCATTTTAGCGGAAATTTCCTTTTTTACCTGATCGTACATTATAACTAAGGTGCCGGCTACCAAATGGTTGCACTGCCATTTCTTTTCGGCTACATTCTTCTCAATCAGGAAACGGATAGCCTGGGAGCGGTTGGCAAAACCGTTCTCGGTTACATACTGATCCAACGATTCCAATAGGTTGTCTTCCAATGAGACACCGAAACGTTTCAACGACATTTATCCAATTTTAAAATTCAAAAAGCCAAGACAGGGCAACCTAAGTACAGAAGCGGGCTGCCTTGATTTTTCATCGATACACCCCATCTTCGCCCTGCGGGGCAAAGGTATAAGAATTTCTTTATTCAGGCCTTTCTTTCAGAAATTTTTTCCCGTATCCCACCATAAACGGGTGCCACCAGTATCCGGGCCACCCAGGTATTCGCAAAGGGCTTCGTACTGGGCCGGATTCGAACTGATAATACTGACGGGGAAATTGAGCCGGCGGATCATGATGCGGCTATCGATTTTCCCGTTGCTCCGGTTGGTCAGTACCGGGAACAGCCGCGGGTAGCCGGTTCGGCGTTGTTCGGCCCAGGCTTCGCAGCCTTCGGGGTAACAGGCGATCCATTTCTGGGTGATGATTTTTTCAAGTTTGATTTCCGGCGAAGCCTGCTCGTCCCAGGCAGGCGTTACACGGCAAACGGCAGCAATATTATATTCCGGGGTGAAGGTATCGATATAATCGGCAGGAAGTTTTTCGCTTTTCAGATAATTGGCGACACCGGCCGCCCCCCATTGCTCGAAAGAAGATTCGACGCCACGGGCATAGCATTCCCCCGGATCTTCCCCCGACCAACCGCGCAAAGCCGCTTCGGCGCGAAGGAACCAGACTTCCGCAGGCGTCATAAGCACCGCCTGAGTACTTTGGGTAATGGTGCTGGTAGCGTGCTGGCTATATTGGGTATGGTTGAAGCCGGTTCCCTGACGGATGCCCCGGTATTGCCCCGCATACCCCGCGCCGGTAGCCGGTTCGAAATAAAGCGGAAGCCGGGGATCGTCGTATCCGGTCAGAATGGATTCCATATTGGCGTTGAGAAAGACTTCGCCCCAGGCTTTATTGATTTCGCCCAACGGGTTGGAGTATCCCGTACCCAATGCGGAAACAGCTACTAACTGGCTGGTTTCTTCCAGGAAACCGCCCGGCTGCAGGAACGACTTGCGAGCTTCTTCGGCCGCTTTTCCGGGAGCAGCCATAGCAATACGTATAGCCAAACGCAGCCGGAGAGAATTGGCAAAACGTATCCATTGTTCATACGTCTGGTTGCTAGTCGTCATCAGCATATCAAAGCGGGCAAAGGTGGTTTTTCCCTTGTACGCGCTGAGCAAGGTAATGGCCGTATCCAAATCTTGGAAAAAAGCCGTATAGGCCTCTTCCTGGCTGTCAGGCATTACGCCGGCATGGGATTGGCCGAATTTCCGGTAAACGATGGGGCCGTAATAGTCGGAAACGCGATGCATAAGCTCGACTTTCAGGATTTGGGTAACCGCATAGAGGTGAGGATATTTCTCGCGGGAAAAATCTTCGGCTTTCTTTATTTCGGTCATTATGACAGAATAGGTGTTTTCCCACATTGTACCGTTCCACCCATCTTCCAGGTTGTAAACTGTATTGGCTAATCCGGCATTAAAGGGCTTATAGTCATGCAGGTAACCTGAAAACATATCCGCACTCAGATTTTGCATCGTCTGGAAATTCCAGTTTTTACCGGCTCCCCAATCGTAATTGAAGTAGATTCCCGACTGGATAACCTTCATCCAAATTCCGAAAGTGTTGTAATCGTAAGCCTTTTGCTCTTCGGTAAATCCGACTTGATTGACATTATATTCTTCGAATTTTCCCGTACACGACAGGAAACAACTTATCCAAAGGCAACCGGCTAAAAATGTCCGGAGCGAATCGAACCACAGACCTCCGCCAATCATTCCCCAGAGGGATGGCAAGGCGTGCGGAAATCGGGCCGGTCGGCACACGATTGTCCTTATTTGTTTGCGTCTGATCAGTTGCATAAGCTAGTATGTTAGATTTTCAAAAAGATCTTTACTACAGAAGTTCCCTTTGCTGTTTGTTATTCTTCTTTGCTGTTTATCGGCGTTCTTAAAAAGCAGGCTTATCCCCCCTTAAAAAGAAAGTTTGATATTCACCCCAAGGCTCCGGGTGGTCGGTATTCCGAATACATCGATACCCTGGTTGCTGTTGTCGGTCGATAATACGGCGTCCGGATCGAAGGGGGCCTTTTTATAGAAAAAAAACAAGTTGCGCCCAACCAGTGAAATCCGCGCATCTTTCAAACAACGGGTTTTGTCGATCAAACTTTTGGGGAGCGTATAGCTCAGTGAGACTTCCCTTAACCGAACATTGGTGGCATCATACATATAATACTCGGTCACTCCGCTCCGGCCCCCTACTTGTTCGTAAAAAGCTTGCACCTTATAAATATGATGCCCTTCCAACTCGACATAACCGGCCTGGCGCGCTTCTCCGGTATTCAAACTAACCCCGTTCTGATCCAGCACAGCCTGCGTTTGCGAAAGCACATCGCCGCCGAAATGTCCGTCGATCAGCAAATAAAGCGAAAAATCTTTGTAAGTAAAACTATTACTCCAACCCAAAAGAAAATCCGGATTGCAGTTGCCCACCTTCACCGTATTCCCGTCGCCTACCACTTCCGGCAAGCCATATTCACCGTAAACGACCGCCCCATATTTGTCTCGTAAAAAAGCTTTCCCGTAAATATCGCCGAAAGCTCCCCCCTCCACCAAACGCATCGAATAACTGGATGAAAAACCTTCGTCGCCATATACAAAAGTAGGCAAATCCTTATGCAATTTTTTCACCACATTGCGATTGGTGGAATAATTCAAAGAAACCTTCCATTTGAAATCGTTCGTCAACACCGGCACCCCTCCCACGGATACTTCAACGCCGCGGTTTTCGATATTACCGGCATTCACGTAATAATATTTATAAGTAGCGCCCGCGGAAGAAGGCAAGGCAAAAAGTTGGTTTTTCGTATTGGTTTTATACCAACACAGATCCACATCCAGCCGATACTGGAAAAATTTCCACTCCGTACCCACTTCATACGAAGCGCTCATTTCCGACTTCAAATCAGTAAAAGGTGCCTTATCATTCGGTTGCGTACCTCCCCCCGCCACAATGATGTCAGACGTATTACTCACAAAAAGCGGAATATCATTGCCCACTTTACTCCACGAAGCGCGGATTTTTCCGAAAGAAACCGCATCAGGCAACCTTCCGGAGGAAGACACTACCCAGGAAAGCCCCACCGACGGATAAAAAAATCCCCGATTTTTACTCGGCGTAAACGCCAAGGTAGACGACCAATCGTTCCGCGCCGTCACATCGGCATACAAACTTTCTTTATAGCCCAACTGCGCCGTGGCAAACACCGATTGCAACTGGCGCCGAGCATCGTTTTCTTCCTGAATATAAGCGCTCCCGGACATTTGAATATTGGCGATCGTAAACACATTCGGATAATAAAGAGACGCCGTATGCGAATCGAGCCGCAAAGAAGAATGTCGCTGATCGTTCACACTGGCCCCGATAGCCGTTTCGAGCGAGAAATCATCCCACTTCCGGTGAAAAAGCGCCATGATGTCTCCATACAACAACGTCTCCTGATACCCATAATCGATATAGCGCCCGTTTACCCCCGCAATGCCTTGGGAAGTAGAAGCATAAATTTTCTCCCGGAATTTATCATTCACATAATCCACACTACCCCGCGCTTTTACAGTAAAAAATTCATTTACTTTCCATTCGGCGGAAAGCGACGTAATCGCCCGGGCCCGCCTGTCGTTACTCTGCACCCGATTCACGAGCCAATAGGGATTTTGCGAGAAATCATCGACATTCGTATACCAATGCTGCACAGGCATATTCCGTTCTTCACTGTATACCTCAAACTGCTTTTTATAAGGCCCGATATCCATACCCCGCGGAAAATTATACAACCCCGGCAGCGGATTCATATAAAAGCCCCCCGACGTAGGTTTATTCTGAATCGTTTGCATCAGCAAATTGACATTCGCGTCCAATTTCAGCCGGCCCTCGAAGAGCGAAGCCGTCTGCCGCAAATTCAGGTTATGCTTATTCATTTTATTCTTATCCATAATTCCGCGCGCTGTGGTATTTCCATACGAAAAATAAGTTTGCATCCGTTCGCTCCCCGTCGCGACCGAAAGCGAATGAATCGCATTGAACCCCTTGCGAAAGAAATCGCCCGCCAGATCATAAGCCGGCAAAAGCCCCTGTTCACCCCAACTGGTAGTCGCCCCCTCGACCCGGCCATATTGATTTTGAAATTTCGGCAAACTGATGGCTTGCTCCACCATCAAAGTAGAAGAAAAATCCACTCGTGTTTGACCCGGACGCCCTTTTTTCGTTGTAATCATAATCACACCGTTGGCCGCCTGCGCCCCATACAAAGCCGCAGCCGACGCTCCTTTCAAAATACGCAAACTTTCAATATCATCAGGATTCAGATTGGAAATGCCGTCTCCCCCATCACGATTGCCGGCATTCGCCGTACCGCCGATTGAACTGACCGCCTGTTCGTTGGATGAATTCAGTATCGGCAGCCCGTCAATCACATACAAAGGCTGATTATTGCCGGATGCCGAACGGCTACCGCGGATAATGACACGCGCCGAACTCCCCGGGCCGGAAGAAATACGATTAATCTGCATTCCGGCCGTTTTTCCCGTTAAAGACTGAATAAAATTAAGATCTTTGGCCCGAACCAGCTCCCGGCCGTCGATTTGCTGGGTAGCATACGGAAGTGAGGATTCTTTTTTCTGCAATCCCAAAGCCGTCACCACCACTTCTTCCAATTGGCGTGTATCCTCCGTCAGACGGATATGCAGTGCAGACTCTCCCTTATAATTTATCTCCTGCGGAATATACCCGATATAAGTGATCTGCAAAACGGCCTTCCGAGGAAGTTCCAAACTAAAACGCCCGTCGCGATCGGTCACCGTTCCGTTGACCGTACCCTTTTGCACCACATTCGCCCCGATAACCGGTTCCCCTTTTTTATCGTTCACCCGGCCGCTTACCCACCGTCTCGATTGAGCTTGCATCCGGATAACGGTTTCCTTCCGGTTCAATACGATCTGATCGTTAACTACCGTATAAACAATATCGGTGGCATGAAACAAATGATACAAGAGATCGAAAATCGTACGCCCCTCCAGGTTTTCCTTTACCAAGGACGTCAGATCGATAGCGCGGGCATCGTAAATAAACGAATAATGGGTTTCCTGTTCGATACGATCCAATACATCCGCCAGTTTTTTTCCGGCAGACGCTATATGATAGGATTTTTCAGACATTAACTGTTGCGCGTCGGCATACACCACACTCCACAACATGGCCATCAATAATAGATAGATTCTCATACGATTTCACTTCAATATAGGCTTGCTATTGCTCCTTATTCCGAGTAAATATATACATATATTATGAAATACAGGGGTTGAAAAGAAAAAAAGTCGCCCGGAGCTTCTTTCTTCACAGAAAAATAACCCCGGGCGTTAAAAAAAACATCAATTATATTGAAGTGAATTGAACAAACTTATTCATAAAGTTATTCGGCAGAAGTACAATAGTTGGAATTTTTATCCCACCAAACCGGAGCAGCCACATTATCCTTGCCACCCAACATTTTCACGCCACTTTCATATTGTTCCTTGTTTACCAAGCTTTCCTTCACCGGATATTTGATACGTTTGATAAAGTTGCGCGGATCTTTAATATCCTTCGAATAACCTCCGTACACCGTCTCGTCGCGATAAATCGCTACATCCAGACGCGGCAAGTTCAAACGACGTTTATCGTTCCAAGCCTCCCACGACAGATCGGGCGTACCGGCGATATACTTCTGCGTAATGATCTTTTCGAGCGCCGTATTACCCGGACCCGATTGATCATCATATTTAGCACTGGTTCCGGCCAGGTTCTTTTCCGTCGAAGCCAGGTAAGCATCCGCTTCGCTGCCTACCCCCCATTTTTCGAACGAGGCACGTACACCTTCTTCATACGCCTGTTTAGCATCGCCGGCCACAAAACCGCGGGCATACAACTCGGCTTTCAGGAAACAAACTTCTTCATACAAGAACACATCATACGGACGAGCGTTATTCTTAGCACCATCCACTACCAGGTAACCCAGTTCGGCATAATTCTTCACCGTATAATCACCCTTATTCTGTTCTTCCGAGCGAGGAGCATACGGCAAGCCCTGCCAATTACCACCCGTGATAGAAGGCTGGAAGATTTTCGGAGCACGCGGATCGACCTTAGCCGGATGAATGGAAGATACCGGGATAACCGGATCGCCTGTAAGCGTAGGCGTTGTATTCACCACACCTTCCGGCCAAGCTACGCCGCCGATATTCGTCACCAGTTTTTCAAACGATTTCGACATACTCAGCGGGCCGCCCCACGTAATCTGGAACATTACATAATTGTAATCCTGTCCCCACGAACCGTCGGCCTTCGGAGGCATATACGCATTTTGTTTCGAATTGCTGATTAAACCGCCTTCGGCGCTCAAAGCAGCCTGAGCCTGAGTTTTACACAAATCGGGAGCCACTTCGGATACCCTCACGGCCAAACGCAAGCGAAGCGAGTTCGCAAAACGTTTCCAGGCATCCGTATCGCTATTGTATACCACATCATTGGTTTTATCCGTAAAAATACCTTTGGCAGCCGACGTAAACATCTTCGGAGCCTCCTCCAGTTCGCTGAAATACTCATTGTAAGTATCTTCCATCGAACGATAAGGCGGGTTGGCTTCCGGATCATCGGAAGGTTTGGGGAAAGGCATCGGGCCGAACAAGTCGGAAGCCATCGAGTGCACATACACACGCCAGATACGGGCGAAGGCAATCGTATTGGCAAAACTATCGGCATCATCGCGCGCCGAAAGTTCACGAATCACAATATTGAGTGAGGCGATTTGTTTGAGGTATTCTTCCCAGATCAACAGGTTCCATCCGTCGTTCTGCACATAGTTGGCTGTCGACCAGCCACCGCCATCGACCAACATTTGCGAATACAAATCGACCTGAAGCGCTTTCAAACGTTGTTCCACATTTCCATCGATGATTTTCCCCCCGCGGATGGTACCGGCCAGGCGCGGTTCGTTCATATTAAAATCGACATCATTGGACGGCTTGTCGGGGTTTTCATTCAGCCCCGTCAAATCACAACCCGTAACACCCAGTAAAAGGAGCGAACAAGCAGCTAATATCTTAATATTTTTCATAATAATTCTGTTTTAAATTAGTAGATTTTTAGAAGGCCACATTCAGGTTGAACCCTAAGCTACGCATGGTAGGCATAGAACCGTATTCGATACCCTGTGCATTTCCCGAAGTATAAGCGGCTTCCGGATCGAACCCTTTCGTTTTGCTGTAAATCATAAACAAGTTACGAGCTACAAAGCTCAGTTTCAAACCTGTAAACGGAGTTTTCGACAACATGGATTTCGGGAAGCTGTAGCCCAGGCTCAGTTCACGCAAACGGATATTGGTAGCATCGTACATCCAAGCTTCAGTTATTCCGCTGATGCCGTTCCAATACGTTTCCGCCGAGATGTTTTTCGTATTCTGCGAACCATCGGCCAGAACGCCCGGTACGACAAGACCGTTTTCACGATTGTCGAGCGTCATTTCCAACGAACCGTTCGTAGCACCCGAGCGGATAGAACCCATATACACATCACCGCCCTTACGCATATCGAGCATGAAATTCAATGTAAAGTTCTTATAAGTGAACGTATTGCTCCAACCCAACATCCAATCCGGCTGGTTGTTGCCTAACAAAACCATATCTTCCGAACGTACGGGCGTACCTTCGTCGCCGATAATCATATTACCGTTATCATCCCGTTCGTAAGCATATCCATAGATGTCGCCGAACGCGCCCCCTTCATGCGCCACGATCTTCAGGAAAGAAACCGAAGCATCGCTCAAAATCTGTTCTTTCGTATCGTTTGTCAACGAAACGACTTTATTCTTATTCTTCGACCAGTTGATCTGCGTATCCCAGGTAAACCCGGATGCCGTCATCACCGGCGTAGCATTCAAGGCGATTTCAACCCCCTTGTTTTCAATATTACCCGCATTAATCATCTTCTTCTTGAAACCGGTAGCCGACGGCACATCGATTTTCAAAATCTGATCCTTGGCGTTTTTCTTATAATAAGCCACATCGATGCCGACGCGATTTTCGAAACCTTTCAGTTCCAGACCCAGTTCCCACGAGTTGATCGTTTCATTCTTCAGATTCGGGTTGGCCATCCAGTCTTCATTGTTCGCACTGAAAATACCGCCCTTAATATCATAACCGATTTTATAATAATCGCGAAGCATATACGGATCGGTATCGTTACCAACCTGCGCCCAAGAAGCGCGCACCTTACCAAACGTCAGAAAACCGGTGCTTCCGCCCATCTTATTAATCATCTGCGTGAAAATCCAGCTTGCGCCTACCGACGGGTAGAAATAAGAATCATTATCTTTCGGCAGCGTCGACGACCAGTCGTTACGGGCAGTCAAATCCAGATACAAATAATCGTCCCACGACAACGAAGCCGTCGCGTAAATCGAATTGATTTGTTTCCGTTGTCTTTCCAGTTCTCCGCCATGCGTTTTACCATTGGCTATCGCATGGAAATCGGGAATAATAAATTCACCCGAATTTTCCGTATACGTCGTGCGCGTACGATACATGATATTACCGCCCAACGTACCGACAATACCGAACTTATCCCAATTGCCCTTCGCCGTCAACAAGAAGTCGGAGTTGACTTCGTTGAATTTTTCAATTTTAGCCTGCATGCTACCGTTCGTTTCCCAATACGGCGTACCTGTAGCGCGCACCCATTCATACTGGATGGTATAATTATCCATACCGGAGCGCAATTTCAAGCTCAACCAATCCGTAAAGGTGAAATCCAAAGCGGCAAAACCGATGAAACGGTCTTTCTTATCGCTGTTCGTCATGCGGTAAGCCGACCAGAAGGGGCTTTCAGCATTCGTTTTATGGTCTACCACGAAACCGGCAGCCGAACCGTCGGCCCGTTTCCAATCGTTAGCCTCGTACGCGCTATAGTCGGAGAAACCCACGCTTCTGGGCATGCCCAGATAGTTCAGGAACACGTTGTCCGGGTCGGTAGCCAGCTTGATACGGTTGTTCGTATGCTGATTGACATAATTCACCTTCACATCAGCCGATAACCATTTAGCCAGTTTGGCCGTCGAACGCAAGTTGATCGACGTACGATCCATAGCGCTATTGGGAACCACCCCCTTGTTATCCAGGCGTGTTACACCGGCGCGGAACGTTACATCTTCCGAACTTTTGCTGATATCGACACTATTCGTCCAGGAAGTACCTGTTTGGAGGAAGTCTTTATACAAATCATTGTCGCGAGCGGCATAAGCAAACTTACCCAGGGCCATGTCCTGCATCGAGCCGTCCATCTTCGGCCCCCAGCTACCGTATACATTATTATTAAACTGACCGGCCGAACCCTGGCCATAGGTATTTTGGAAAGTCGGCGTCTGCATCGGGTTTTCAGCTGTGAAGTTCAAGTTGTAATTCACGCCCACCCCTTTACTTTTAGTACCTTTCTTAGTGGTAATCATCACAACGCCGTTACCTGCGCGGCTACCATACAAGGCGGCCGCTGCCGGGCCTTTCAATACCGACATGCTTTCGATATCATCGGGCGAAATATCCGACATACCGGAACCTTTATCGATATTACCGTTTCCATAAAAATCGTCGGTACCCCCACTGAAGTTATCGATAGGCACACCATCGACTACCACCAACGGCTGGTTATTACCGGTGATCGAGTTGTTACCGCGAATCACGATACGGGAAGAACCGCCCACGCCGGTACCGTTTTGTTTGATCTGCAAACCGGCTACTTTACCGGCCAAGGCGTTCGCTACGTTCGCATCGCGCGTTTGGGTAAGCGATTCCCCTTTTACCTCCTGCATGGAGTAGCCCAGGGCTTTCTTTTCGCGTTTGATACCCAAGGCCGTTACCACGACCTCGTCGATCTTTTGGGTATCTTCGCTAAGTTGTACGTCTATTTTAGTTTGTCCGTTGATGGCAATCGTAACCGTAGTATATCCGATATAGCTGAATTGCAGCTCTTTGCCGCCATCCACATCGAGTGTGTAATTGCCATCCATATCGGTTACCGTACCGGTTGTGGTGCCGGGTACCAATACACTTACGCCGGGAAGTCCGAAACCGTCCCGTACATCGGTTACAACACCTGAAACATTCTGTGCACTCAGATTGCACCAAGCAATCAGGGCGATAAAAATACCCAGTAATTTTCTGCATCCTGAGTAATTCTT
>DBFJSK010000019.1:0-2182 GCA_048403675.1 Tannerellaceae bacterium
GAACAATCATGAGTACCTATATAGGCATCACATTAGGCCCCATCAACCGGATCATGTCTTATACCCAAAGCACACGTTCTTTGTGGGGAGCCAGCTATTTCTTTACCTTTTTGGCAAAAGCCATTATCAAGCCTTTTATTTCGGAGGGGAAAAGTTTTGTTCCGTCAAGGCCCTTCTTGAAGCCGCAACTGGATAGCCGGATGTGGACTATCCGAGACGGGGTAGGGCGTTTTCCCGACCAGTATATTTTCAAAGCTGAAGCCGGCGATTTTGAGTATTTGGTTCAACATATAAACTGCGTCTTCCAGGATTTGGGAAGCGCCGTAGCTGAAAAAATCGGAAAAGAGAAAGAGCAGGAGATCGTCTGTTACCTGAAAAATACGATTAAAATCTATGTGCTGGAAAAACAGATGGAGATAGAAGAGAAAGTAATAGAGGAATTTCAGCAGGCGTTTGCTTGTATGGAGTGTCAAGACCGTTATCCGGCAAAAAAAAGAGAAAACTACCTCTATCAATTTTTCGATAAAGTGAAAGATAGTCGGCTTACCCACGACGCTTTCGAAACAGATCCGACCCGTGAGGAGGGTGATGAGGAAGATGCATCGCAAACCTTCTCCGCTGAAATTTCCAGAAAAGAGATGCGTAAAAAGAAAGGTAACCGCATGTTCGATACTATTATCGAATGTGCCGCCCGCGAAGCCGTCGAAAAAAAATTGATTGCCAAACATCAACTGTTCAAGGATGAAGAAGTAGAAAAACTGCCTTCTTTTTATAAATATATCGCTTTTGTGGCGGCCGATGGCGACCATGTGGGCAAAGCCCTCCGTACCCTGGGACAAAAGATGAGTAACATTTTATTGGAATACAATACGTCGGTAAAGCAAATTGTCGATCAGTATGGGGGCCAGGTTATTTATCAAGGAGGCGACGACTTACTGTTTTTTGCGCCAATCCGGCAGATATTCACGTTAATAAAAGAAATAGACGATTGCTTTTATCAAAAGGTACAATCCGATGAAGAGGTAAAAAAACTGCCCGACAAACCTTCGCTTTCGTTCGGGGTGGCTATGGCTTACTATAAACATCCGATGGGGGAGACGGTTACTTTGGCCAATTCGTTGTTGGAAAAAGCGAAAGAGACAGGCCGTAACCGGATTGTTTGGAATGTACGCAAACATAGCGGGCAAAGTTTTTTTGCTACCTTCAACAAAACACATCCGGAAATCTATGTTCTTTTGCTCGCTATCATCCGAAAAGGAGAAGAAGAGGAAGACTTGTTTCTACATTCCGTTATCCATTATCTGCTCCGGCATAAACTTATTCTCGTGCATATACTATCTCGGCAAGAAAGTAGGGAAGCCCGGTTGGAAAATTACATGAAGAGCAGTTTTGAAGACGCCTGCCATGTGCAGCATCAGCCGTTCTTGGAATCGTTGAGGGCCTACCTGGTCGCTGCTTCCGGTGTGGAAGAGGCCCCCTTCGAAGAGGTAATCGAACGATTGCACGCCTTGTTAAGATTTGTTGAACTGATAATCAAAAAAGCAAAATGAAATATCTGATTACCTTACAACCGATAGAGAATTACTTCTTCGGAGGAGAAGTAACGTTGGGCGATTTGGGCGACTTGGCCGCACAGAATTATTTTGTAAAATCGAATCCGTTACCGCAGGCCTCCGCTTTGCTGGGACTGGTGCGCTACGAAATCTTGCGACAGCATGAACTTCTTTCGTATGATCCTTCGGATGAAGAAAAACGGAAGCAGGTATGCGCCCTGATCGGCGATAAAGGGTTCGATATGGAGGATCCGGCTTTATCGTATGGGATTATTCAGGCCTTGTCGCCAATATTCTTAACGGATGGGAAAGAATATTATACGGTACTGCCTTTAGACCAAGGTTATCCGGTTCGTATGGATAATACCATTCGATGTTTTTATACCGATCCGCAGGGGGGAGAGGGAAGCGTCGGGGTTAAACCGTTGCCTGTCATCGAGGGATATAATGAGAAGGATTATCAGAATTATAAATATTGGTGTAATGCCCGAGGCGAATATACGGATACAACTTGCTCTTTTTTCCAGTCAACGGAACAAATAGGCATTACGAAAAAACAAAGAGATGAAAAAGGCCAACATACAAAGGTTGGCCCCATGCTGGCCGAAGTTACAAAAAAGCAAAAAAAG
>DBFJSK010000020.1:0-15668 GCA_048403675.1 Tannerellaceae bacterium
TGGATTCAATGGACGCTCTCATATATCCATTTGTACCGAACTCAATTTTATTTTTATCATATAAAACGCATCCGGCATTTGTAAATTGGAGGTATTGATTTTCGCTTCCTTTAAAATTAGCAAAAGTACCAGCCAACTGAACGCATTGATCATTTTTTCTAAGAGCGGCTATGGTATCGGAAAGCTCTAGGGACGGATCTTCGCCTTTGTACAATAGTTTTAATGTGTTCACATCTGCGTATATAATATTCTCAGATGATTTATTTTTTGTGCCTCGTTTTAAAACTACCGTGCCTTCCCCAGTAGAAGAATTTCCGTAAAAGTCAAGGACATTACTTCCGCCTGAATATCCGGTGTTTGCATTTGATCGAACGGTAAGATCTCCGCTTGAAACAATTTCGTCCTTGTTCGCCAACGGAAAATCCTTGCTGATCCCATCGATTGTTATAAGCAGCGACCCAGAATTTCCGCCGGGATAAGAAATCCGAAATCCCTGGTACGGTTCACCGCCAGCCCAGTTCCCGGAACCGATTCTTGCGGTTGTTGTTACCCCATCATCAACGCCTTTCAGTACGGAAGAAGCAAGCTCGCCTTTCCCGTTGTTTGCGTCAAGATCGAAATATACAGCGCCGGTTTTAGAAGAAATTTTTCCAGTTACGACGGTGTTTGCAATAATTCCGGCAAACGTCGTTGAAGTTGTCCATACCCAGTCTGTGTTTTGAGCATTTCTTTCTTTTGAAATCTGTATTCCCTGGGTACCAATTCCCAGTGCGCCAAAGGTTGGGCTGTCCGGGTCTAGATCCTCAAATAGAATAGCTCTGACATCTTGCTTTTTTGCAATGCTGTTTTGAACTCTAAGCTGGCTGTAGGTTCCGTCAATAAATCCCTTGATCTGTTCCGCTATCAGACTTCCGTCAGGCCTTACAACATTATCTATCTTATTTACAGAAGATGTTACATTGTCAAAATAATTATACTCAGAGCTTCCCAGGACAACGGAGGAAACTTTTTCTTTTAAACAATCATAAGTAAGTTCTATCACTCTGGCTTCTGTTTCAATCCCGAGTTTGTAGTGTTTACAGTGAATGGTATCTCCTAAAGATACGGATTCCAAAACAGAAAAGTCCTTATACTGTACGGTATTTTGCAGTAATACCATATCGGCAGAAATGGATATCTCGGGTTTATCCAATCCAGACGCGAATTGATCTTTACACTTCTGAGTTAAAGCTGCGTCTAACTCTGCCTGCGTATCGCAAATAGTCACTCCGTTTTCTTCATCGTCCTCACTGGCATCGGCGCGCATCTTAACGTCTTCAAACGACATAACGGCAACTTTTATAATTGGATAATTATTAATCAGATCGCTGTCTACATACCCATTATTTGTTATAGTGTATCCGTTATATGCTTTAGGATAAATACGCGTTACAACTTCTCGGGTATCAACGCTTTCCGTCAATCCGTCCGCCGGAATATTTTTTCCATATAAAAGCTCGATCCCTTTATCTGTCCCGATAGATTCATCAATATGAATTCTAAAGTTATCGAAAAGGATTTCTCCACCCCAGCGACTGATAAAAGAATTATCCTCGCCGCCGTTGATTGCCTCAATTAAGTTTTTAAATTGATAATAGGCAGTCGCTTTTTTTGTTATGTTAGATTCACCGGAATACTTGCTGTTTGGGGCCGTCATAAGATCGAGCGCCTGTTGACCGGTTTTCTCCGTGGGGCGTATATCAACTAAAAAGCAGTCGTTCATTGCGTCCATAAAAATCGGCTCCAGCGTTGCGGAAACTCCGGAATCAGACTTTTCTTTCTCTTTTACTCTGAAAAGCTGGTCGCCGTTAAAGCTTGGGGCTTTTATCACGGATTCTTCAATGATATATTTCCATCTGCCTAAATCATCGATTGGGTGTTCAAGCTCCATCTGCCAGGAACCATTTAGAACTGTTTTCAAATCGCACTTTGTTGGAAAAAGCGTCATATCGCCGTTATAAGAAAAATTTGTATTATCCGGGTTATAAATTTGAATCAAGGTTTATACCCCCATTGCGGAATGATCGAAAGCTGTCCCCCCGATATAGAAATGCTTGTGTCTCCATGAGGAAGCCATAAATCTTCATACCTTCCCGAGATAGCGGTATTCATTAAAGTACCGTCTTCCCGATACGCTATCATATTGCGGCTGTCTATCGTTAAATTTTGCCCTACATTTGCCGTAATTGTTTTCCCGTTTACTGTGAGCGTGTAGTTACCTTCCCCGACAATTTTATAAATTGGCTTACAAAGGTCATATGGATTAAAGCTTATCGTTGAAAAAGTCTTTTGCCCACTTTTTAAAAACTCATAAGGGTAACAGGTAAAAGTCACGGAAAACTGACCGTATTTTCTTAATTCTCTCTCCAGTTCGTTGTAGTCAATTATAAGAACCTCATAAAAGGTCTCAAGGGAATCCGAAAAGCTCAGCTTTCCGGTTCCCCTCAACCACCTCTTAATATCTCTTATTCTTTTTTGAAAAAGCTTGTCTATTACGGCAAAAGTGCATTTCACAGTAATATTTCCTATGCTGTTGTCGTCGGAAATCAGATCTCCGTCTCTGCCGGGTACCGAAAAGGTTTCATAGCGTTTTTCTGGTTGGGAAATTTCGGGATAGTCCGGTAAAAATACGCCGTGCAACGCCCCAGAGGCCCCGTTATAGACAATTTCGAATCTGTCAAGACCGCATTGAACCATTAGGCAAACCCCCTTGCTCTTTGTACCGCTCTTTGCTGACCGCCTATCCTTTTTATGGTATATTCCGCTGCCATTTCTTTTAATGGCGTCCCGTCGACCGTCGTGTTATTAACAATCTGAATAACCAGCCCCTCCAGAATCCCCATTAGGTCTACCGGCTCCGCGCTGGCGTTGGCCCTCGCAGCTTCTTTCGCATACTGTACGGAAATATCGTGGGGAATAACCTGTGACCCGTTGGGAAGATATGTTAATTCACCACGTCCGCCTTCATTCATGTACGCGAATCCGCCTTGCCAATTGTCGGTTCCGTGCGCCAGATACGGGATCTCACCGATATTTACACCCGGGATCAAATTGATTACCCAAATAGCACCGTTGATCGCCCATATCACTCCATTAATTACAGATTTAACGCCGTCTACCAGCGCGTTAAACGCCGATCCGATACCGTCAACAATGCCTCCGACAAAGCCTGTAAGGCCGTTCCAGGCGCTTTCGATTCCACTGAACACTCCGCTGATTACGTCCCAAATAGCGCCGAAAACAGCCCCCACGACATCGAAAATAGCTCCAAAAATAGTCGCAAATACATCGATCAGAGGAGAAATAAACTCTACGATCTTCGAGACGATCCCAACTACAACTTCAATAATAGGAGAAATGATCTCCACTATTTTACCAATGACTTCACCGATGAAAGAAATAATAGGAGAAATTACCTCCATCACCTTGGAAATCACATTCACAACGACGGTAATAATCTTTTGAATAGGAGGCATTAACGCTTGAACTGCGCTCATAATAGCCTGAATAATGGAAATCAGTGGTGGCATTAAAGACTGAATAATATTCGATACCACCTGTACAATCTGGGTAATCACAGGAGCGAGCGAACTAATCAATTGGTTAATCAAGGGTGACAGCATGGCGACTAGTTCCCCGATAAAGGTTATAATTTGAGCCAACACTGGCGCAAGTTGCTGCAAAACACTTCCAATTGTCTCAAAAATAATTCCGCCGATTTCCATCAGCAAGCCCATTAATGTTTGAAGAATTGGCTGCAAGGAAGACATAATAGTCGAAATCGTGGTCATGACAGATTCTCTAAATCCATCGTTTGTAGCCATTAAGTAGCTGAAAGCCGCGACTAATCCCATGATCGCAGTTACCGTAAGGCCTACCGGCCCAGTAAGAGCGGTAAATATACCTTTAATTCCGCCAAGCCCAGATACCGCTGTGGAAATTCCACTTATTGCCGTGGAAATTCCGCCTATTCCCCGCACCAGCGTCCCTACTACTGTAATCGCTGGCCCTATCGCCGCTACAATCCCAGCAAACGCCGCTGGGCTGATTCCAAGATTTTGCAGGAACGTGGAAAAAGATTGGATCTTGGTTATCACGCCGTCGAGCGCCGGCGACATTTCTCCTATTGCGTCAAGCACGCCTTGAAATCCGCCTTCTTCAAAAGCCGTGTTGACTGTAGTAAGCACTTCGTTTATTTTAGGTAAAACATCTTGCGCCAATTTTTCAAATATGCCGGACGTAACATTTCCTAAAAGCCCTTGAACGTTATCTTTTAGGGTCGACATCTGGCCGCTAAATGTCTGGCTTTGCTTTTCCATAGACTGGAAATATCGTCCGCCTTCCGATGTAGACCTTTGCATGGAGGCTGTTATTTCATCAACAGAAATCGTTCCCGCACTGATACGGTCATAAAGGCTTTCCATGCTTTCTCCGGTGGATTCGCTTATTTCCTGCAACGGGTTGAATCCTGCTTCAATCATTTGCTTTACATCTTCCAAGGACACCTTGCCAGCGGAAGACATTTGTCCATAGGCAGTCGCTATTCGATTCATTTTATCGGCTGAGCCTTGGGAAATATCCCCTAGCATCGTCATTTTGTCCAGTGCATCGTCAGCCGTAAATCCGTAATTCATTAAAAGCTGTGTTGTTTCTGCAAGTTCCGGCATTTCAAAAGGTGTGGAAGCAGCAATATCTTTTAATTCATCTACTACCTCAGCCGCTTTTTCCGCCGATCCTGTCATTACCTCAAACGACGTGGCGTAGGTCTCCATCGTTGCATTGTACTTTACACCTATTGCCGCGATTCCCGCAAAAGCTGTAGTAGCCATTGTTATTTTTTTGCCTGCGGATTGAAGCGACTTCCCTGCGCTTGAAAGCTTTTTTCCCATGTCACCTATGGTTTTTTGAAAATTCCCGGCGCTTTTTTCAGCGTCCTTGATCGCTCTGTCGAATCCGGTCGCATCTCCTGTTATTTTTGCAGAAAGAGTATAATCAGCCATTTTTCACCGCCTTTCCAGGCTTTTTTAATCCGTTGGCCTGATAAATTTTATCTATCCAGCTTTTTCCCTCATTGGCTTCCACTTCTCTAACGATTTCTAAATTTTCAGAAACCGTTTCCGCATTGGCCTTTTTTACCTTGTTTTTTCGCCATAGCTTCAGCGCTCTTTTTCTTTTTTGCCGGGTTGCGTTATATACGGCGGTAAAAACCGCATTATATAAATGCGTGCTGTCTGCAACAAGCTTGTTTTCCCAAGCTTTATAGATGAACATTTTTTCTTTTCTGGTGAGCGCATCATAGTCGGTTCTCGAATACCCAAAATTTGCAACAAAAAAAGCGAAGTCCATTTCTTTACGAAATGGCTCCGCTAATTTGTCGTAGGCCGGGTCAGGCTCGCGGCTCAGATATTCAAAATCGATTAATCTGCTCGGAAGAAAAAAGGGCAGTCACGCTCCAAAATGTTGATAACCAGACCGCACACCTTAGAGTATCCCTCCGCCTGAATCAGTTCCTCCGCAAGTTTCATTCCCTCTTTAATCGGGACAAAAATATCGGAACCGGCTTCTTTCAAACCGTAGGCAAAGTACGCTTTTAACGACGATACGCCGAGCATTCCACCGCTTTCGCTCAGTGCGGCCAGAGTTGGTTTCTTTGTCACATTTTCAATTAGTTCTATTCTGCCGATGTTATACTTCAACTCGTATTCTTTATTGTTAATCTGAATCATGTGAACCTCCTATATCAGCCTGCGGCTTTCGCCGTAACTGTTGCGATACCAGCTTTCAGCGCTTTTCCTGAGGAATCCGCTTCAATAATCATAATCTGATTTCCGGTGACCGCCGCAATTTCGTCCGTGCCGTTCCAGGCCGTCTGGCTAACGGCTTCTCCATACACCGGATATGGTAGCGGGGCCTCTCCGGTTTTATAGTAATATTTATTTTCTGGCGCTTTGGCGGGATTTACATATACAGCTGTATCCCCGCTTTCAGCGCCTGCAACGGAAACAACCGTCAAAGGACCTAACGCGGCGGTTCCGTCCGGCATTGTGTCCGGTGTTACCGGGTCAGCGGATAAGTCAACCAATGCCCCCATGCCCTCCAGCGTTAAGCTGTAAGTCATAGCGTCGTCATAGGGCGCTTCCAGCGGATAATCAGTGATCACCGCAAGGCCGCCAAACATTCCCTTTTTGGTTTTTCCGTTAATTACCTTTATGCAAACAGGATCTCCGTTCTCAAATGCCTGGGAAAGCACTGTATGACTTTCATCATTCGGCACATAAAGGCCATCATTATCAATCGACCACTCTTTAGACCCGGCAAGCTTCGATTTCCAGCCTCCCTGGGTATCTTTAGAAGTAACCTCGATAGAATCCGCAGAACGGTTAATGGTCAACCCCTGTTGTCCGCTGATCGCGAGCAAAGAAGATCCGTCCGCATTAAAAACCGCCAGCAAAATATCCTTGCCGGCTACCGCTTTTGCCGCAGAGCTTGTGAAATCGCAATAGTTGTTGCTGTCAAACGCAAATAACTGTAATTGAAACATAAATTAATCCTCCCTACATTTTACATTTAAAACCGTAGCACACCATAAAATCAAAGGTTACAACAGCGTGTTTTTCTCCGGTTTCATCTGTCTGGATAGTTTGTACTCCGCCATCCGTCTGCATTATCAGTTCGAAAGGCTCTGGAAGAACGATATTTTCTGTTAAAGCCTCTTGAAGCTGTTCGATCATTGTATAGACCCCAACAGAAGAATTTCCTTTCTCGGCAATCGCGTGAACCCAAACTGTAAAATTATCCCGAAACATTGTTTTAGTGTTGGCGGGTGTAGTGTTAATAACCTCCGCAAAATAAAACGGGCTGGGCGCGTTCCCCGGAACAGCGTCATAGCATTTCAACTTGGTACGCGTCTGTATTTTATCCTGTATAGAGGCAATAAGAGTAGTTAGCCCAATTCTTTGGTAAGCCATCATTGTTCCTTTCTAATCGCATCTAAAAGGTCCTTTTTATAAATCTTCCGTTGTGTCTCTACATTACGCTGTAAAAACCTTTGGCCGGGTACAAAGCCGCCGTTTACGGTTCTATGTCCGTATTCCACATGCGGGCCGTATTCCTTGGTATACCCGACTTCTTCTCCAGAACTGCTTGATGATTGTCTGAGTTCTCCATGCGGCCCTTTTGGCCTAGTTTTTTCTGTAGATACCGGGGTTCCTCCAGACTGCCTTGCCCGGTTCAGCATCTGCGCCGTCTGCTTTTTTCTTACAGCTTCCCAACGAACAGAATTAAGCTGATTCAGCCTGTTTTCAAGCTCCTCTACCCCTTCCAAAGCGATTTTGAATCCCGCCATACCATCACTCCTTATATACCTTAACCTGTATTACGGTATATCTCGGGGCAAGGTCGATCTTTTGCGTGATTTCCTGACGGATACCGTTAATAACTGCGTGAGAACACTCAGGAAAATCCGAAAATAAAACCGGAATCGCAAAGCGCTGTTCGTTCCGGGTAACTTCTCTGCCTTCTAAAGAGATCTGTTCGTCTGTCCACGGAGTAAACCGGCATACCGTCTTTTTTACTGTGCTCCACGTCCCCCCGGTTTGGTTTCCCAAGACGTCTTCGGTTTGACCCTCTTTGATTTGCAGGTCGCAGGATTTCCAAATCATAAAAAATGCACCGCCTTGTTATTTCCGTCTGTATCGTCGCGGTTATTCTTCCAGTCGGATATTTCTCTATCGTATTCTGAAAGAATATCCTCCACAAAAGAGGTTGACAGATTGGCTGCGCTTTCGGAAGAGATACCTTCGTAATAAGTACGCCGGACCATTTTTATTACCGCGTCCACGCAGACAGAATCGAAAGCGGCTGGAAGCGTTTCGGCTCCCAACCGCAAACAAAGCCTGTCCATTATGGTTTGGATATACTCGTTCAACAGTTCATCAGAAACATTTGGATCGGTAATTCGAATCCTTACCCTTTGAAGTATATCCATAATTGATCTTCTCCATTAATCTCCTGCGTTTACAACAACCGTATTGCTTCCGGACGCAACCGCTTTATAATACTGATCCGCTTCTACGACGGTAAGCACCTGTCCGGTCGTTGCCGCAATGTCCGCGCCTTCCGTGAAATTAGGCCAGTTCCGCACATTCTGCCCATAGCTCACTGAAGCAGCGGCGCTCCCGAGACGGTACTTCAAAACGTTACCTGCCGTTCCGTCTTCCCCGGACAACGTGGCCTTTGTGGTTCCCACCGCTGAACCCGCAGAAGGAGTGACGGTCAAGGTTTTTAATTCAGGAGCATCGGAAACAGTAACAACCGCAATAGCGTTTAAATATTCCGCGAACAGCACAAATCCCATAAGAGCGTAGGATTCAGACTGTGCTCTCTCATAGTTGCCTTCAGTATGGAATCCAATATACGGCACCTGTGCATCGGTTGTATAGGAAAGCCCAGCTTGCGTAAACTCGGAATCACCCGGATCAACATAATAGGGAATGATATTGTTAACCGGGGTTGCGATTACGCGGCCCTGGGGAATTTCAGAGGAGAAAAACAGAATATCCGCGCCCAGGAAGTTTTCCACATAGTCCATACCGAAAACATTCTGTACGGTAATCTGCGCGCCGCCCAGGTATTTATAAACGTCCAGGGTATTAGCGAACACAGCAACGCTGGTAGCCGTTCTATGCATCTTCTTAAAAGCGTCCTTTACTCTGCCGATCGACATAGCGATCGCCATTTGAAAGGTGGTTTCCTCACTGGTGAGCTGACCAGTCAAGAGAAAGTTATAAAACTTCGCCAATACTTCGTCCTGAAGCTGTACTTTGAACTCCTCATCGGTCATGCCGACAGCAGTTTCAAGACCATATCTGGCAATCGCCTCAGCCGTTACGGCCTTTCTGTATTTTTGAAGTTCAATCGTGGAAAATTCAATGGGTTCCACCTCATACTGAGACAGAGGAATAATATCGCCCTCGGCCACTGAACCGTTTTGTAATTCTCCGGTGGCTCTTTTCGCTACCAGTTGCGTTCCATTCGCTTTTCTAATTGGCCGGGCGATTCCCATTACTTCGGTGAGGGCCGTAATGTTTCGGCCGAATGAGGTCACAAAATCAACTTCCCTAGGGTTAATGGAAAATTGCTGAGTGGTAATAGTATTAGGTTCAGCCGCAAACAACTGTAAATTAAATTTCTTCATCTTATTTACCTCCGTATAAATAATTCTGGATTCTCCGCCATTAATCGGCGTCTTTCATTTGTGTCTTTAACGTTTAGAATCTGCTCTTTGGTAATCTCAGACGGTTTTCCCGCAGCCTTGGGCGTTGTCCCTCTTAAAGCGTCCTTAACTGCGGCCTGCACCGCTTCTTTAAAAGTTTTCGCGAAGGCTTCTACCGCTGTTTTTGTTTGCTCAGCGTCTTCGGAAACCAAATTAAAAATCACCTCGTCAGGCAAATTGATTTCCTCGTCGGCAAGCATTTTTCTGGCAGTTTTCGCCATATCTGAAACAGCATTTTGCCGTTTTAGATCATTCAGCTCTTTTTCCAGCTGTCTGGCTCGATATTCCGCTTTTTCTTCTCGGGTCATTTGCGCCAGTTTTTCAGCTTCCGATACCTTATCATCGGTTACCGTCTGCCACTTTCTTTGAGCGTTGCTGACAGCTGTTTGGATAGCTTTCTGTACCCTGCGGTCAAACTCCGCCTGATTACCCGGATCTTTTAAAAAATCATCAAAAGAAATGGTATCATTTTCCTGCGATGCTGTTTGTGCTTCCGAGCCGCTGGCGTTGCTTTCCGCCCCATCAGCTTCTCCCTCAGCAAAAAGCTGCAATTTAAAAAAATCTTTTTGAACCATATATTCCTTTCCGCCCCAGCTCGTCCAATGTCCGAGCCATTGCATAGTTTAACGTCGTTTCGGACTAAATTTTATTTACACATTCCGGAAATTCTCCGGAAATTTGAGACACGCCAATAAAAAAGGAATCTACCAGGAGCTTTCCAGCTTCCGATAAATTCCCATAGCTTACGCTTACATTACCTGGCTGTATATTCGTTTGTATCCTGTCTGTGGTAAGCTTTTCCATTGATTCAATTAATGTCTGAAACAACGCGGTAATCCCGGCGCAAACAATATCCTGGCCTTCGGGAGCGTACCCAGCATGTCCATGAATATCAAATCCGTTACTGTTTTGTGTGATCTTTATCATTTCTTTTTCGTTCCCTTCTAGGAGCTCTGCTGCCAATCAGAGCCAATGCTACGATAGTAGCGCAGATAATTAAAATGTTAATCGTGACTACAGGCATTTCTATTCCCCTCCTCTCAAAAAAATTACCGCCTTTTCAACGTCCGGCATTCCCACATAATCGACTATCTTTCCTCCGTCTGTCAAAATCGCCGTAGGCAATCGGTTTACTCCGTATCGATCAGCGCAAGTCGGATTTTCCTGGACATTTATCGTTTCAACTTGGATAGGGTCTGCCTGCTCTAAAACGGGATTCATAAATTCCCGTTCGAAAAATTTACAAGGCGAACACCAAGGCGCATAAAAAAACAGCAGCTTTCTCATGTTTCATCAAGCCCCTCATTTTCCGCAATTTCTTCTGCTTTTTGCACGATAGAATCCGCATTCGCCATTACGCTGTCAAAGATAGCGTCAGCCTGTATATTGGCTGCCATAACCGCCTTATCCGACATTAGGCAGTTATAATACCCTGTTATGATCTCGCCTGTATCGCGGTCAATACCGATCAGCGCCAGTTTTTCTACTTTGCGCTTATCCATATACCCGAGTGATTCAGAAAGCCATTGCGCATACGCTTTATCACTTATGACGTAGTTCATAAACTCTCTCCTTAAAAATGGGCATAAGAAAACCACCGGCCGTTTTCGACTGGTGGCTTCTAAAGCTTTTTTTCAATTTGATCTGGCCAGACTGTATCTGTTACGGTCTTTCCGTCTTTTTTATTGATATCCATTTCATAGGCTGCGCCGTCGTCAAAAATTTCAACAATAAATGCTGTTTCTCCGGTTTTTAAGAGAACCTTATCAAACATTTCTAGTCTCACAGTATCACTCCTTGTCTATATAAGCGGAAGTTAATCTCATCTGCCCCGTATTCTTATCGTCAATCCATGCGGTTATTACCTTTGCGGTCTTTCCATTTGGCCCCGTTAATTCCATTCTTACTTCGTAGCGTTTTCCCCAGCCTTTATCAGTTTTTTCCTTTGCTTCATACTCGGGAAGTTTATCATATATTTGCTGGATCAAGTCATCTGCATTTTCCATTGTATATCCTAGTGCCGATTTAAAAGCTTTGGCTTTGTCCTGATCCTTTTGGGGGTTGAGGGCATATTCTAAAAACTTCTCTCTTGGAATAGCAGCTTCCCAGTATCTAGGCAATTTTATTATATTACTTTCCGAATCTGATTTCAATCGATTTTCTATCGTTTCCGCCTGCTTTTTATCCCCTCCATGCTTTTTTACATAGTCGTCTATCCACTTATCCCAGTCACCCACTTCAAATTCCCAAGCACAATGGCACCAAGGGTGAATCGGCGGGAAGTTTACTCCCGGCTGACGTTCGCTGATTTTAAACACCTTATCAGCTAGTCCTCTGCATATTGTACAAGTTTTTTCGTCCATCAGCGGGGACAGCTTATAGTATTCAAAATCCTCCGCAAACGGCTGTATAGTGGATTCTGCCATTACGTAGGTTCCCTCTGTGTAAATCAGGCGGTAAGCGTCACGGCGGTTTACGTCGCTGAAACGCTTTCTAAGCTGTCTCACCAGCCTGTCGTAGCTGTCGCCGCGCGCGATTCCCTGCGCGATATCCTGATTTAAATATTGAGCCAGCTTCTGAGTATCATTCCAAATTCGTTTTGAAAAATTCTCGCCGTTGCTCCATGGAACATCAACAAACCTTTTTATGATGTTTGAATTAACAGAATAAAAATTCTTTCCGAATCCAAGCGCTTCCATGCTGTAATTAATGCCTTTTGCTGCTAAACGATTCAAGTGAGAGGTAATCTCATCATTATCCAGCCCGGCTATTTCCGCCTGCCGCATAATAACGGAATATTGCAGTCCCTCCAGACGGTTCAGTTTGTATATGCTCTCGCGAACCGGCATAAGATGGGCGTACTGCGGGTGTTTTTTGGCAAACTCGTCCATTTGTTCAATTAGAAGCCGCTTGTCCTCGTCAGAAAGCGCCTCCATCAGCTTCCTGTATTCAATTACATTATTTTCCCCATATTCCTGATAATAAGCGGCAATTTGTTTTTCCAGCTTTCGAAACTCGGAATCATAATACTTGGACAGTCTCTTTTTTAACTTTGATTCTTCTTTTTCAGCCGCTTGATTCAATTGTTTCTGCCGATTCGCCCAGTATGACATCTTCTACCACCGTTCTGTTCGTCGGATAATCTGTCATATATCCGTCTTCGTCCTGCTCCTTCTCTATTTGATCAATCTCATTCTGAACATTATCCACAACGGAAAGAACCTTAAGCTGCGTCTGTTTACTTGTAATTCCTGCAAGGTTGCCCGCGATCTGGCTTTCTTCTAACAGATTTGCCGGAAAATTTTGCGTAAATTGATAAGACAGTTTCACCCAGTCGTCTTTTTTCATACCAGATACCGGATTACTGAAAATAAGTTTATAACGCCGGTTCATTCCGCTGGTAAACTTTCTTTGCTTTGTCTTAGCTAAATCGCTCATAGCTTGCAGCTTGTATTTCAGCGCGATCCCAGAGGCGGATCCAAAACTCTCATCAGAAATATTAGCCACCATAGAAATTTGAAAAATCAGTTTTTCTAGCCGGTTTAATAGATTTTCCTGGGTAGTGTCCCCGTTCGGTTTTTGCAAAAATTCTACTATGAGAGAACTGGAATCGCTTCCGTCAAAGTTTATAATGCGGTTGTCTCTTAAACTAGCCAGTTCTTCCTTTGTGAGCTTTGCTCCCAGTATTTTTAAATAGGCGTCCGCAAAATACGCTACGTCGTTTGCTTTTTCAGAAATCGCCTCGTTGTACTCGTTAATCATAGTCATTACCGGCTCAAAAATTCCAATTTCTTCTTCATTTTCACGATATTCCGAGGCCGGAACTCCTTCAAATCCGTGCACCTTTTCGTATTCCGGAAGAAAATGCAATCCCCCTTCCATTGTGAAATAGCGCACTGTTTGTTCATCGGACACACTGCCGCGAATAATCTCATCAGAATCCTTATAAAGCCTTACAAAGTATCTTGGACGCTCCAGCACAGAATCATCATAAATAAAAAACGCCTCCATCGGGGAAACATAAGTTATCCCAATGTTGGCTTGTTCATCTACGTAATAAAGCTCATACCCTTTTCCGTAAATGTCACATAATTTAGATAACTCCGCATTGTTATCGTCCTGATCGTTGTAGCTATCCAAAAACTCCACATATTCCGCAACTCTTTTATCTTCGTCACATAAGACTTTTATAGGAATACCGACAAAAAAACCGTTCATTGTATCCGTGATATATTTTGCAAAGTTAACAGCGATTCTCTTATCCGGTTTCCAATTGGGCTTTGATTTTTGAAAAAAAATCGGGTATTTCGTTCTATAGGCGTCCATTAGCGGCTTATATCTACTCTGAACAATTTCGCTGTGCTTGTTAATAAAGCCTTCCAAATTCTCAACGGTTAACCGCTTATCGTTTGCCAGTCGAAACAAGTCAAATTCCTCCTTTTATGGGATTGTATGTCGTCCTCTGCTCAAGCTTTCTAAGAAGGCTCGCGGCAGAATCCGGGCTGTCGTCATGTTCCGCAAATTCAGAATAATCCAGAATTTCATTGATATATTCCGGATCTGTTGATTCCAACCAAAATATATCCTTCCATGCGCTCCTTAGATACGTCGATATTTTAACGAATTTATTCGTGGATTCGCTGTAGATATCCACCGCATAGCCAAGTTTCCTTAATTCTTTTGCCAGGTATCCTTTGTCAGCGTTCTTCTCACATGCAATTGACCCCGCCCTAAAGCGCTTATGTAAAACCGAAATTTCTTGTAAGCAATCGTCTACATGTTTATTCCAGCGCTTTCCAAATCCGACAACACGCCCATCTGAAAGCCTTTTGAACACTGTATACGCTGTTCCGTCTTCTCCGTCATAAGCGGCATCAATGTGCGCAAGCCCATTGTAAATGAGATACTCATCGTCAATAAATTTCGGGTTTTGGAACATAGCGTCTTTATCCGCAATGTGTTTCAATTCATAATTTGCCGCGAACAGTGAATCGCTCATAGACTGTCTAAGGGCGTTCAGTTTTTCTCTATCAATAAGGCCCGTGGAATAACAGTCAAATTTGTACGTATTCGGCATAATAGAGATTGCATCGTCCTTATGCCAAGGAGTTCCTGTATTAATAAATCTGCCGCTGCGGTTCTTTATATTTTGCAGCTCCATGTACTGTATTTTTGTTTTTTCCCTTTCGGCGCGGCTGATACGGTCTTTCAGATTCACAATATCGTCAGTAACTATAATATCGCCGTGCTTTCCGGTAATCGAAGTACCTATTCCAAGCCCTACAATCTGCGAAGCACCCTTTGTCGATGTATGAAGATTGGTATCTATTTCAGAATCCGTTTCTTTTAAAAGCACCAAATCCACACCGTAAAGCGTGTAAACTAGCTTTTTTAAAACTGTTGTATTCAATATTTTTTGCGACTGCCGGACTACCTCTGTTACGTCAGTGTCAGTCTTTCTAAAAAAAATTACATTTTCGTTTGGGTTTTCGATAATATGGAGCGCGAGAAACAATGATAAATCTGTGGTTTTGTAAGAACCTCTGTGAGCTAGTAGTGTTTGATCTTCTTTAGCGTATAAAAACGACCGAAGCCATTTATTGTGCAGTTCTGTTAAGTCAGCAAACCCTACCCAATGCCCGATTTTATAAGGTTCATTCCATAAAAGGCTGAGAACTTCTTTTTTTCTGCTGTTCAAAATAGTCCTCCATCTCCTTTATGGAATTATCTATCGGCTGGGTCAATTCCAGCTTATTGATATACTCGCCGTCCATTTTATTAAGCAGATCGATTGCTTTCATTCGTGAATCCGGTTTCTCTTGATCATCTCCCGCAATCTCCGTTAAAATCATCATGCGGTCAATTCTGCTTAAAATTGCCTTGTTTTTTGATTCATCGATTAATTCTTCATACCTTACCAAAACCTTATCATCGGAAAACAACTTGCTGGCTTTTACATCAACTGTTGTATCCTTCCACTTTGAAGCCGCTGGAAACGCTTCACGATATGCTTTTCTTTGGCTCATGCCCTGGATAAGCCCTTGTACAAATTTTTCGTGTCTGGGGTTTTTTAATATTGCCATACCACCACCACAATTTCAGGATAAATAGAAAGACCGCAAAGCCGTTAAGCCTGCGGTCCTTAGGAAAGTAGGTCAATGAACCTTGTACACTTTTCTATGATCTTATTATATCCCATGTTTTTGAAAAAAACTTCCCCTCTTTTTCCCATCAGCATTCCATAATTCCGTACATGGTAACAGTAAAATAATAAAGTGCTTCATCTTTTATTCTGTATACTTGAGAAGTTTCAATGTGATATTTTTCCATCAGCCTTTCCACGTGTCCGTCGTGG